>DATFFX010000347.1:0-11050 GCA_035249825.1 Gemmatimonadales bacterium
CGGACGTGGGGATGCTGCACGCGGCTGCGGATGCGACCCAGGACAGCGGAATCAGCGGCGCGTTACGGGACCTTGCTGCGCGTTTGCGGACCCTCTTACCGCCGGGAGGCGCCTAGTGCGAACGAGATCTCGAGCGGCTCAGAGAGGAATAATGCACTTCGGGGTTACGACGGTTCTGGCAGTTCTCTGCGGCTTCGGGCTGGCATTGTCTGCCTGCGATGGCGAGCGGAATGAAAGAGACGAGTCCTCTCCGGCCACGCCTGCAACAGAGCAGGCAGATGCCGCGGGCGGGATTCAGGCGCGAGCTACCATCGCCGGGCCGCCGGGCTCCGGAATCGAGGGCGAAGTGACGCTTACCGAGCTCCAGGGCAATCTGCCTGTGCCAGGGGTACGGGTCGAGGCGCGGATCACCGGTCCTGCGGCCGGCCTGCGGCCGGGGCCGCACGGCCTCCACATCCACGAGAACGCCAAGGGCGGATGTGTTCCACCGTACACCTCGGCGGGAGGCCACTTCGATCCTGGGCCGGCCAGTAACCCGGATCCGGACGTGAATCACCCCTATCACATGGGAGACATTCCCAATCTGATCGTTGACCGGAGTGGAACCGGCACCCTGAACGCGACGACCAGCCGGATTACCCTGTCACCCGGGCCGCTCAGCATCATGGACGAAAACGGCAGCACAATAATCCTTCATGCGGAGCCGGATCAGGGTAAGCCGGGGCCGGCCAAATCGGGAGTCTCCGGGGGAGATCGTATTGCGTGTGGTGTAATCGAGCCGAATTCGGAAGGAAGCCGGTAGACCCAGCTGCCACTGCCGTGATTCGGGTCACGGCTCTTCCGTCTCCACTGTGGCACTATGCTGCCCTTCATTTACGAACTGTCGCGCCACTTCGATCGTGAGGCAGCGATAACTCAAATAGGGGGTCAGATCATGGGTTTACTCTCCAAGCCGATCAAGACTCTGGACGACCTGTTCGTCCACACACTCGGTGACGTGTACTACGCCGAGGAGAAGATCACGAAAGCACTACCGAAGATGATCGAGAAGGTAACGGATCCGCAGCTCAAGCAGAGCTTTCAGGCTCACCTGGGCCAGACCAAGAATCATGTCGAGCGTCTGGAGCAGGTCTTCGAGATGCACGGTGCACCCGTGAAGGCAGTGAGCTGCCCGGCGATCGACGGAATCATCGAGGAAGCAAACGAGATCATGAGTGAGGCGAGCGACACCGAGGTACTGGACGCCGCCGCGCTTGCGGCCGCTCAGGCGGTCGAGCACTACGAGATCACTCGCTATGGAACGTTGATCGCGTGGGCCCGGCAGCTCGGCCGGGAGGACTGCGCCAGAGTGCTGACGCAGACACTGGACGAGGAAAAGGCAACCGACCAGAAGCTTACGGTCATTGCCGAAAGCCGGATCAATCGGATCGCGGTCTGACGCAGGCGGGCTCAGTTCTGCCTGGTTAACGAAACAACTACGAGCGCCGGCACCTGCCGGCGCTTTTTCTTTGTCTACGGCAGCGGCAGTATGGCCAGCTTCCCTCCACCCATGTCCGGAATCAACAGGCTCTTGCCGTCCGGACTGATCGCGAGATCCGCGGCGGACTCGATGCCGCTCACCTCGATTTCCCGAGGCTTCGAGTCGGGCTTCGCCAGCACATAGACCTTGTGGGCAGCGTAGTTGGTAATGATGAGGCGTCCCCGGGCATCCCGCACCAGGCCATCTGCTGCCCCAAACCCGGAGGCGACCTTGACCATGGTCTTCTCCGCTCGAGTCAGGTCTACGCGAAACAGGATACCCGTCGTGTAGTCCACGACCAGGAGCCTGTTCGCCCCGTCAAGCAGCAGCCCGTTTGGGCTCACCAGCCGCCAATCATCGTCATCAGTCAGCACCACTGAGATCTTCTTGTCTGGCGCGACGCGGTAGATGGCGCCGCCGCGACCTTCCCAGTCACCGCTATCCGAGAGATACAGGTTGCCGGACGGATCGATCTCGAGGTCGTTGAAGTTCGTGATCTTCCGGGGGAAGTCGGTAGCATCCACGAATCGCTCAGGGTTCCCCTGTGAGTCGATGCGCCACACGATTCCCATGTTGTCCGACACGAACAAGTGGCCGCGGTGCCATTTTATTCCGTGGGGATCATCCAGGCCCTCGGCGAAACGGCGTAAACGGCCACTCTCGAGAATGCTGATATAGCCGTCGTTCGCTTTCTCGTACTCGCCCGTCTCGCTGACGTACACCTTGCCATCGGGTCCGACAGCGATGGATTCCGGCTGCTTGAGCCCGGAGATGATCTGAGCTTCCTGGGCTGCCAACGGCAGGGCCGCGAGCACGGTAGTCAGACCTGCCAGCAGTCGCATCGCCGACATTCAGCCCTCCAGAGTCTCAGGTGTTCAGTGTGACCCGATTTGACTCCCGATGGTGCGCTTGTCAAGGTAGCTTCAGTCCTCTGCCGCCGCTCTGTGGGAGGTCTTCGTGTCAGCTCGCCTCGTCTCTGCGATAACCGCTCTGCTGGCCGTTTCCGGCCTGTCGGTGCAACTCGCCGCCGGCCAGGCAAGGCCTGCCCCGACCCGGCGCGGGCTCTCTGCTCCCAGCGATGATGGCCAGTGGACCATGCCGGCAAAGGATTTCGCCTCCACCCGTTTCAGCGGGCTCACGCAGATCACAGCACGCAATGCCAGGCAGCTCAGGCCGGTGTGGAGCTTCTCGACTGGTGTGCTCGGCGGTCACGAGGGACAGCCGCTGATCGTGAACCACACGATGTATGTCGTCACTCCCTACCCGAATGTGGTCTACGCCTTCGATCTGACCAAGGAAGGCTATCCGCTCCGCTGGAAGTACCGGCCCGACGTGAATCCCGCGGCAATCGGAATCGCGTGCTGTGATCTGGTAAACCGGGGTGCGTTCTATGCCGGCGGAAGGCTTTTCTACAATCTGCTGGACGGTCACACGGTGGCTCTCGATGCCGCGGATGGACGAGAGATCTGGAAGACGAAGGTCGCGGAGGTCGAGAAAGGGGAGACAACCCCCATGGCCCCTCTCGTCGTAAAGGACCGGGTCATCGTCGGCACCGCGGGTGGCGAGTACGGAGTGCGTGGCTGGGTGAAGGGGCTGGACGTGAACTCCGGCAGGGTCGTCTGGACCGGGTACAGTATCGGCCCCGACCAGGAGGTACTGGCCAGGCCCGGTACGTTCAAGCCGTTCTACCACAAGGGGAGTCAGCTCGCCCTGAACAGCTGGCCCAAGGACGGGTGGAAGCACGGTGGTGCGCCGGTATGGGGCTGGCTTTCCTACGATCCCGAGCTGGACCTCATCTACTACGGCACTGGAAACCCCGCGCCATGGAACACGGAGCAGCGGCCCGGAGATAACCGATGGGCGACGAGCGTCCTGGCCCGGAGTCCTGGGGACGGCTCGCTCCGGTGGGCCTATCAGTTCACTCCGGCTGACAACTGGGACTTCGATTCAACTCAGGAGATGATTCTCGCCGATCTGACCGTGAGCGGCCGCCTCCGTAAAGCGCTGGTTCACTTCGACAAGAACGGTTTCGTCTATACTCTGGACCGCGCCACCGGGGAGCTGCTTCGCGCAGACCCATACGTACCGGTGAATTGGGCCAAACGCGTGGATCTGAAGACCGGCCGGCCCGAGGTCGACTCCTCCAAGATGACGGGCGCGAGTCGGGGAAACGTCACCGACATTTGCCCAACACTGGAAGGCGGAAAAAACCAGCAACCCGCAGCGTTTTCGCCTGTGAGCGGGTTGTTCTTCGTGCCAACCAACAACATGTGCATGGACTACTCGGTTGCGAGCGTGTCCTATATCCAGGGAGCGCCGTACATCGGCGCCACGGTCCCCTACAAGGCGGGAACGGGCGGCCACCTCGGCGCGTTCATCGCGTTCGATCCGGTGCGGGGCAGGAAGATATGGGAGATCAGAGAGCCCTATCCGGTCTGGAGCGGCGCTCTGGCGACTGCTGGAGGGCTGGCATTCTATGGAACCCTGGACGGGTGGTTCAAGGCGGTCGATGCCCGAACCGGCGAGATGCTCTACAAGTTCAAGGTGGGCTCCGGCGTGGTGGGTAATCCGGTTTCCTTCAGAGGCGCCGACGGAAAACAATACATTGCCGTCTACGCAGGATTCGGCGGCGACTGGCTCCTCCTTTCAGGAGATGTCCGGTCCGATGATCCCACCGATGTGCGGCCACCGGCCAGCTTCATGCCGGACATAGCCCGACACACCAGCCAGGGAGGCATCGTCTGGATCTTCGGCCTGTAATCCTGACCACCTTGCTCGCCTGCCACGTCGCTGCCGCGTCGGCGAGTGCCCAACGCACAGCCCCACCAGCGGTGCGCTATGACCAGCACGTCGAAGCCGGCGGCAGCCCTCCTCCCGCGGGCATTCTCAAGAACCCTCTGAAGAACGACAAGCAGGCCGCGGAAGATGGGGGAAAGCTGTTCTCGGCTTTCAACTGCGATGGGTGTCACGCCGGTGGAGCGGTGGGTGCAGTGGGTCCGAGCCTGGCGGATGGCCGCTGGCGCTACGGAGGCGATGAAGGCGAGATCTACCACTCCATCTTCTATGGCCGTCCCCGCGGCATGCCCGCGTGGGGTGGAACTCTGCCGCCCGACGCGATCTGGCGGCTGGTGAGCTATCTCAGGTCGATCGAACCTGTCAGGGACACCCTCTCGACTACGCGCTGGTGACTACCCCGGCTGTCATTCCGAGCGGATGACAACGGACGCGAGGACGAGCTGGTACTGCTGGGAAGCCGTCGCTAATTGCCAATCCGCCGCTCTTCCCGTGCCGTGCTGAGTATCCGCTCCGCGAAATCGAGCCGTTCCTGGGTCTCTGCCAGCTCCTGTCGGAGGCCGTCGAAACTGTGCTCGAGCGCCTCGAGTCGCGCCGTGACGTCGGTCGATGGCAATTGGGGACGATTGGCACGGAGACCGGCGATCTTGACCGCCGCGACCGCGATGATCGCAACGATCGGTATGAGTGGGGCAAGAAACTGAGGATCCATCGCCCTTTTCCTTTAGGCCTGAGACTCGCCGGCTCCCACTTCTCACTTCTCACTTCGCTACGTAGATCTCTCCGCCCCGTTCCTTGAACTCCGCTGCCTTCCGTTCCATCTCCGCCGCATACTCCCGCACATCCTGCGTGATCTTCATGGAACAGAACTTCGGACCGCACATGGAGCAGAAGTGTGCGACCTTGGCGCCCTCCGCGGGCAATGTCTCATCGTGATAGGCCCGCGCGGTGACCGGATCCAGCGCCAGGTTGAATTGATCCTCCCAGCGGAAATCGAACCGGGCCTTGCTCAGCGCATCGTCCCAGGCCCGAGCCCGCGGGTGCCCCTTGGCGAGATCAGCCGCGTGTGCCGCGATCCTGTACGCAATCACACCCGCTTTCACGTCGTCGCGGTTGGGCAGTCCCAGGTGCTCCTTGGGCGTCACATAGCACAGCATGGCTGTGCCATACCAGCCGATCATCGCCGCGCCGATGGCGCTGGTAATATGGTCGTAGCCTGGCGCGATATCAGTGGTGAGCGGTCCCAGCGTATAGAATGGCGCCTCGTCGCACCACTCCAGCTGCTTCTCCATGTTCTCCTTGATCAGGTGCATGGGAATATGCCCCGGGCCCTCGTTCATGACCTGTACGTCGTACTCCCAGGCGATGCGGGTGAGCTCACCCTGAGTCTTCAGCTCGGCGAACTGCGCCTCGTCGTTGGCATCGGCGATGCTGCCCGGCCTGAGCCCGTCACCCAGTGAGAACGACACGTCGTAGGCCGCCATGACCTCGCAGATTTCGCGAAAGCGGGTGTAAAGAAAGCTTTCCTGGTGGTGCGCCAGGCACCACTTGGCCATGATCGACCCTCCGCGCGACACGATACCGGTCATGCGATCCGCAGTCAGTGGGATATACCGCAGAAGCACACCGGCATGCACGGTGAAATAGTCCACTCCCTGCTCGGCCTGCTCGATCAGCGTGTCGCGGTAGACCTCCCAGGTGAGGTCCTCGGCCACACCACCGACCTTCTCCAGTGCCTGATAGATAGGCACGGTCCCGATCGGGACCGGCGAGTTGCGGATGATCCACTCCCGGGTCTCATGGATGTGCTTGCCGGTAGAGAGGTCCATCACCGTATCCGCGCCCCAGAGCGTGGCCCAGCGAAGCTTCTCGACCTCGTCCTCGATCGAGGAGGTCACCGCGGAGTTGCCGATGTTGGCGTTGATCTTCACGTGAAAGTTGCGGCCGATGATCATCGGCTCCAGCTCGGGATGGTTGATGTTGGCCGGGATGATCGCCCTGCCCCGGGCCACTTCGCTGCGAACGAACTCCGGGCTCATCCCCTCCCGTAGTGCAATGAACTCCATTTCTTCGGTGATCTCGCTCCTACGTGCGTAGTAGAGCTGGGTAATGGGGCGGCTGCCGCGTAGAGGCGGGGCAGCAGGGCCGCGGGGCAGCAGGGGAGTGTCACCCTGACGGAGCGCAGCGACGGAGGGGGCCGGCACCGTACCTGTTGTCGACCGATTGGAGTCTAGTCCCTTCGCTGCGCTCAGGGTGACAGCCCGTTCGAGGATCCATTGTTCACGAAGCGGAGGCAGCCCCTCCCGCACATCGAACCCCTGAGGCCCGCTGGTGTCGTACACTCGTAGCGGCGGCTCACCACCCGAGAGAACGATCTCGCGCATCGGAACCCGCACCCGCCGCGGGCCGTCGACGAAAACCTTCCGGGAATTGGGAAACGACGCGGCGAAGCCCTCCGCGGTCGCGGTGACTGCGGGCTTAACTACTCGGGATGCTTGGGGAAGTTTGCTGCGGGTGGCCATCGCGTCGCTCCAATGGTGACAGGAAGCGAGCGCTGGCGCGAGGAGGTCGCGGGCGCCGCGCTCCCTTCGCCGGTATCAGCCGGATCAGGTTCCAAGGGTCTTCTCAATCGTGCTTGGAAGCTCTGAGTGCTGGCTATTAGCTATGAGCTCTTAGCTATTCCGTTCGAGGAGCAGCTCACAGCTAATAGCTAACGACTAACAGCTCCCACCACGATGCCCCTGGCGGCAGATGAACCTTAACGTGCCATGACTGCCCGGGTCAAACGCCGGGCGGCCTCGATCTCCGCGATTTCCCGCGGCGCGCGGGACAGCCACTCCACGCCGTTAGGTGTAATGACGTAATCGTCCTCGATCCTGACCCCGATGTGCTGGTACTGCTCCACCACCGGTCGGACCTTGGCAATCATTGCCCGGTTCTTGGGCGTATCGGCCAGCATGTCCAGCAAACTGGTGCTGATGTAGATGCCAGGCTCGAGGGTGAAAACGTCGCCGACCTGAAAGGTCCCGCTGCCGACCCAGGGGTGAGGTGGATCATGTACCTCCAGACCGATTCCATGACCCAGCCCGTGAGCCATATAGAGAAACGCCTGGGTGCAGTACACCGGGTCTGCTTCGCAGCGCTCGGACCAGGGCGGATCGAAGGTTGCCGCTGCCGACTCGATGAGGCCCAGGCGAGCGAGCCCACGCGCTTCCACCGCACGAGCCGAGTCACGCCAGGCTTTCCACTGGGCACCGGGCCTGGCCACGCGCTCGGACGCAGCCTGCGCGTCGCGCACCAGCTGATACACCGCCCGCTGTTCCCGGGTGAAGCGGCCACTCACCGGAATGGTGCGAGTCACGTCAGCGGCATAGCCACCGCAGGCCGCGCCGACGTCCATGACGACGACGTCACCGGCCGCCATCTGGCGGTTGTTCGTCTGGTAATGGTACTGAGTCGAGTGCGGGCCCGATCCCACGATCGAGGTGAATGCGGGCCCGTCGCACCCGGTGCGCCTGAACACGCTCTCAATCAAGGTTTCCAGCTGGTACTCCCACATCCCGGGTTTCGTCGCCCGGAGCGCCTCCTTGTGGGCGGCCACCGTCACGTCAATGGCTCGCCGCAGCAGCTTCAGTTCCGCAGGGCTCTTCCGGCGCCGCAAGGTGTCCACGATGGGATGTGCGCCCCGAATGACGACGTCGGGATAGCGGGCCACCAGATCGGCCATGAAGCGCGATCCGCGTGTCAGCGTGTCATGGGTCGCCGCATCGGCCGTAGCGAAGTCCCGCAGGTCATAGACCGGCAACCCTCGCGAGACCAGTGAGTCTACAACCGGACGCAAAGCGGGCAGCGAACGCACGTGCAGCCCGGTCTGGCGAGCCACAGCCGCGGAGTCCGGCGGAAAGCCGTCATACAGCGCCCGGCGCGGATCCCTGGATGCCGTGAACAGGAGGCCGGTGCTGGCACCTCGCTGCTTCACTAGAAGAAATGCCGCGTTTGGCTCGAGGAAGCCGGTCAGATACCGAAACGCAGGGAACTGGGACCAGCGCCGGATGCCCACGGGATCCGGTGCGCCAAAGGCTATGACTACACCGCTGTCGATATGCGCTGCGAGCGAGTCTCTCCGCGCCGCGTATTCGGCAGCGGGAATGTCCTGCGCGGCGAGACGTGCGGGCAGCAGTAGCGAAACGAGGATTGCGGGAAGACGTAGATTCATGCGAGAAGGATCTTTCGTGATATCTATGGACGCAAGGTCGGCCAGCATCTCTTGCTTGACAAATTAGCCATCGTAGGGCATAAATATGCATATGACTGTTGCGCACCCGGTGAATCTCTCTCATAACCCTGGCCCGGCCCTCGACGTGCTGGCTTGCGGCCGCATGTGCATGTGCGCCTGTATGGCGAACCTCACCATGAGAGATACCTTCTAGCGCAAGCACCGACAGGATCGAGTGTTGTCAGGCCCGCGGAAGGAATCCGCGGGCCTTTTCTGTTTTTAGGCCCAGGGAGAAGATCGTGGCCATTGGATCGAGCCTGAACCGGATCGATGAGAGCACCCCAACCCGGCAGTTCATAGCCTGGAGCATCGAGCGCTTCCGGAATCGACGGCTGGTGATCACCACCTCGTTCGGCATGGAAGGGTGCGCATTGATCGACATGTATGCCGCTCAAGGCGCCGCCCCGACCGTGGTCTACCTGGACACGATGTTCTTCTTTCCCGAGACCTACGCACTACGGGACCGAATGGTGCAGCGTTACCCCCTGATGACTTTCGTGAACCGGGGAACGTCTCTGACACCCGAGGCGCAGGAAGTCATGTACGGCCCGGAGTTATGGCGTCGCGATCCCGACCGGTGCTGCCATATCCGCAAGGTGGAGCCGATGCGTGACGCGCTGTCCGGCGCCGACGTGTGGATCAGCGCCCTGACCAGAAGCCAGGGAGACCAGCGGAGCAACATCCCTTTGATCGCCTGGGACTGGAACTACCAGGTGGTAAAGGTCTGCCCGCTTGCCGGATGGGACCGGAGCCGCATCTGGGCGTACGTGCGCGAGCACAACGTTCCTTACAACGAGCTGCACGAGCGCGGCTATCCCAGCATCGGATGCACTCATTGCACCGACCGGGTGGACGGAGTGTCACCGGCCGAGTATTCGCGCGCTGGGAGATGGCGGCAGTCGGAGAAGACGGAATGCGGGCTGCATGCGGCGTCTAGAGTCGAGGGTCAAGAGTCGAGGGTCCGCGCGTCACCGGGGCTTCAGACGGAACAGCCAGACCCTAGACCCTAGACCCTAGACCATAGACCTCAACGAGATCAGACCCATGGCTCCTAAGCCCGAATCCAAAGTCGAACTGGCCAAGCGCGCCGGCCGCCATCTCCGCGGAACCATCGCGGAGACGCTCGGGACTAACGCCACGCACTTTGACGGCGACGATGTTCAGCTGCTCAAGTTCCACGGAACCTACCAGCAGGATTCTCGCGATCTCCGTCGCGAGCGGGAGCGGTCCGCACAGGAGAAGGCCTACTCGTTCATGGTGCGGGTCGCCATACCCGCGGGTGCCGTCACGGCCGATCAGTACCTGGCGCTGGAGAAGATTTCCGCCGGGCTCGCCGACGGCACCCTCCGGGTTACCACCCGCCAGGGTTTTCAGCTTCACGGCGTGCTGAAGGGTGATCTCAAGGCAACGATCGCCGGCATCAATCAGGAACTGCTCACGACCATCTCTGCCTGCGGCGACGTCCAACGAAACGTCATGGGCTGCTCGGCACCACTCGCCGACGCTGACCACGCCATCGTGAGACAAGTCGCTGAAGCGCTCGCGCGAGAGCTGCGTCCCTCATCCCGCGCGTACCATGAGATCTGGCTCGACGGTCAGAAGCAGATCTCCTCGGACGAGGAGGAGCCGTTCTACGGCGACCGCTACCTCCCGCGAAAGTTCAAGGCTGCGGTCGGGCTCTCGATCGACAACTGCGTGGACATCTACTCCCAGGATGTGGGGCTCCTGGCCATCGTGACCGATGGCCGCATTCAGGGATTCAACCTCCTGGTCGGCGGCGGCCTCGGCATGACCCACAACAAGGGCGACACGACCGCGCGGCTGGCCGAGCCGCTGGGTTTCCTCCCTCCTGCCCATGGAGTCGAGGCGGTACGCACCGTGGCTGCGATCTTTCGGGATCACGGTAATCGATCAGACCGGCGTCATGCCCGGCTCAAGTATCTGCTGGCTGAGTGGGGTCTCGACCGCTTCCGGGAGGAGTTCCAGCGACGGGCGTCGTTTCAGTTGAAGCCGCCAGTTCCGCTCCCGTCTCTGCCGTTCCACGACCACCTGGGCCGTCATCGCCAACCTGATGGTCGGTTCTTCTACGGCGTGTTCGTCCAGAGCGGCCGTATAACCGGCAAGCTCAAGGACGCTCTGCATGAGATCATCAGCCGGTTCCGGCCCGGCATACGGCTGACAGGACAACAGAATCTTCTGCTCACCGACCTGAACGAGGATGGCATCCATACCGTAGAGCGCATTCTGCATGAGCATGAGGTTGCCCTGCCGCACGAGCTCTCGGCGGCCCGGCGGTTCTCGATGGCATGCCCCGCCCTTCCGACATGCGGCCTGGCGGTGGCAGAGTCGGAGCGCGCTATTCCCGCGGTTCTCGATCAGTTCGAGATGGAGATCGAGACGCTGGGCCTGCGAGAGGTTCCCCTCACGATCAGAATGACCGGCTGCCCCAACGGTTGCGCGAG
>DATFFX010000348.1:0-3184 GCA_035249825.1 Gemmatimonadales bacterium
CAGGGCGGCGGCCAAGGTGGCGGTCAGGGTGGCGGCGGTGGGAGAGGACCGGGAGGCGGTGGCGGCCAAGGTGGGCAAGGCGGAGGGCACGGCGGCCGTCCTGGAGGCGGAGGCAATCGGTAGTTGGCGAGCTGGCGGGCGCGCGCAGCGCCCGCCAGTGTTTTTCTGGTCTTTAATCCCCTACTGCTCGAGTCCTGGTTCAAAGTCACTTCTGCCCCCGGGGCGAGGTTACGTGTAAGTTTGGGCATCCGCAGAGCCTGTATTTCGATCTGGGAGGTCCGGTGCGCGCCGCACGTGGCAGGGAAGCACGACTCAAGAAGGAATATGCAGCGCTCTACCCAGGCATTGATCCCGGCGTCTGGATTCCCGTGGAGAAGCTGCTTCGTGATGTTACTGACCTCATCCACAAAGACCGAACTCGCTCTGGTGTGATAACCGGCCGGCGCCTCTTACGTGATGAGCACTTCGACTATCGCGGGGTGTCAGACCGACCCGCGGGCCTGCCCGAAGGCTCGACGCGGTTGAGTGATGCTGGTGCCGAACCTTCTGGATCCCCCCGCCCCGGCGCCGGCACTCGGCAGGACGATGAGAGGGAGCAACGCGAATGAGCGAACAGCCCAGAGCGGGGGTGGCGCGCGCGGGGCGTTCACGTGCCGATGTGCGCCAGGCGCTACTCAAGTCGGGTTTCAGCCATCTTTATCCGGGTATCCCTACCGGCGAGTGGCACCCTGCGGCTGTCATGGTCAACCTGGTGCTATCGGCACGTTCAGGGTCTTCCCATCCCAACGGAGTCGATCGGAACCGGGTGCTGGACGAACGCCACTTCCAGTTCCGGGGCCTGCCCTCCGCCGGCACCCAGGATGATCAGCGCCGCTCTCGACTGGAGGACCGAAGACAACGCCGCAGCGAGTCCCAGTAACAAAATTGTGATTCAGGTCACGATGATCGGCCGTGAGAACCTCCTATAGTTACTGAAGTCGTTTACGCCTCTGGCCGTGGCCACCAGGCACATACCATCAGGTGAGGCAACAACTTGAGCCTGCCAGATATCCGTCACGCGCCAAGTATTCTCGTCATTGACGACCAGCCCACGATTCGCCGGATGGCCCATCGGCTCCTCAGTGAATGGGGATTCCGCGTGTTCGAGGCTGAGAGCGGCGAAGAAGGGATAGAGGTTCTGGAAACGGCGCGATCCGGCATTCAACTGGTCATTGTAGACGTCGTGATGCCGCTGGCCGATGGCGTGCAGGTCACTGCCAGAATCCGGGAGCGCTGGCCCGGTCAGCGGACCCTCTACATGTCGGCCCATCCGGCTGAGGTCCTGATGGAATACGGACTCACCAAACTGGATGCCCCTTTCCTGGCGAAGCCATTTACCCGGGACGAGCTTCTCACGAAAGTCAGTGAAGCCCTGGCTCAACCAGCGGCCACGACCCAGGATCGGCGCCCTCGCTGAACTCGCTTCCCCCCGACATTGTAGTTCACAAGGCAGCACGCGAGTGCCCTGTCACTCAGCCGCATCTCCGGTCCAGCTGTGGAATTGTGGCGGCACGCGAGCTGGCTCAGGCCAGCCAGAGTGCCACTCCGACCGGCACCCAGTCCGCGAAGTGATCAAGGGGCCGGGCTCTTCTGATCTCTGTTCTTGTCGACGATGGCTACGAGGATCAGCAGGAACGCAAACAGCCGCACCAGGTACAGCCATGTATTGCTCTCGAGCATCTGAGCGGTGAGGGCAAGGGCAAGCCGCTGCGCTCCCAGGAGCCAGAACGACAGGGCGAAGATCAGGAACAGCCGGTCCCGTGTTTGTCGCCAGAACCTGAGAAAGAACAGCCCCGCCACCGCATAGCCCATGACGATCGCGCCAGGAATGAGCTGCTGGATATGGTACGTGCTGGTCATTCCTCGGCATCCCAAATGAGTCCGTAGATCAACACCGCGAGTCCTGCAAGAACCGGCACGGTCCGAAACAGACTGAGGTCGATCCTCGAATCCATCATCGTGTCTATGACCAGGGCAAGGTTACCCAGTGTGAACCCGACGAAGCCGAGCCCGCTCCATAGCAGGAGACGTACGCGGCGCTGACGATGGGCCCGCAGTAGCAGTACGGCACAGGCGAAGCTGGTGAGGGCACACAGAATGTACACGACCGCTGCCACGCTCACTCCTTATCCTTTTTTCGCAGGCGAAATGCGTCGGAGAAAGCCCGTACGTTTTCCATCGGCTTGGATGCGATGACCGTGATGACTGCTACCCGGCGTTCCCGGTAGGTGTCCGAGAGCAGCGTCACGGTTGCGTCGAGCGCCGGCGTCTTGGGCTGATAACGGTACGAGGTAGATGCAGTGGACGCCAGCAATTCCTTGGCTTGCAGTCCGGCGAGGCGGCGGCGGATTGAATCGGGGTTGCTGTACAGCACCTGAGCCACAGCTTCAGGGCTCCACTCCTGTTCCCGCCGTCGGTGAAGCAATAGGAGAACTTCGAGCTGCTCGACAGAATCGATACACTGCAGGAGGAAGTTGCGCACCTCCTCCGGAATGCTCGATGTCACCGGAAGTCATTCAAGAACGTTCCCGCCCCAGTGTGAACTGGAAGGTTGCGCCCTGATCTACCAGCCCCTCCGCCCACACCCGTCCTCCGTGCCGGTGGATGATTCGCTGGACAGTGGCGAGACCGATGCCCGATCCCGGAAACTCACCCTGGCGGTGCAGCCGCTGAAAGGGGCCGAACAGGCGATCGGCATACGTCATATCGAACCCGGCGCCGTTATCCCGGACGTAATAGGTTGGCTCCCCGGAAGCCTGGGTGACGCCGAACTCGATGCGCGACTCGGCCTGCTTACTGGTGAACTTCCAGGCGTTCTCGAGCAGATTCTCCATCGCTATGCGCAGGAGCTGGCCGTCGCCGGTCACAATGATGCCCGGCCTGACTCTGACCTCGACCGTTCGTGCCGGCTCGCTTTCCCGGAGCCGGGTAAGAATCAGGCTTGCAATCGCGCTGAGATCGACCTCCTGTTCCCGAAGATCCGCTCGGGTCACTCGGGAGAGATATAGCACATCGTCGATAAGCTCCGACATGTGCTGGCTGGCTTCTCGCACCCGCTCCAGATAGCGTCGTCCTGCATCGTCGAGCCTCTCACCCTGGCTCTCCAGTACCGCACGGCTAAAGCTGTCGATCCGGCGGAGCGGTG
>DATFFX010000349.1:0-5041 GCA_035249825.1 Gemmatimonadales bacterium
CGGGGAACAGCAGAGCGGGAAGGATGCCGGCCATGAAGAAGACGGACGCGTATAGCAGAGCGACGACGCGGAGGCGCTCGGCAGACCGGCTGAGCAGATCGGTCGGGAATCCCGACGAGTTCCCACGGGACTGGGAGTCCGTGGTCTCGGGGGCCATGACCGTCACGTGCTCTTGCATGCGGACGCTCCGGTGTGCCGAGTCAGCGGCCAGCGGTCCGACGCCAGGAGATCGCGGCCGCGAGCGCCGCTGCAACCAGGAAGATGATGTCCGCCAGACTCAGGTGAATGCCTCCCGCGGGCCAGCCCAGCAGCGGCGCATTCAGCGGCGCCTTGCCATGGCAGGTGAGATACAGGTCGATACCCGCCAAAACCATCGCCACCACGAAAGCGCTGGTAAGGCCTGCAGCAAAGCTCAGCAACACCCGCATCCACCACGGTCGCTTCGGAGCAGCTGTCATCGTCGGAACTCTTTCCTGTGGAGCGTGCTCGTCGACTCAGCCGGCGGAGGTGACACGGCGCTCGATACGTGTGCCATGACATGGCACGCCAGCCTCCGCACGAAGTATCGGGCCGTCCAGCGGACGCCCCCCGCGGGGAGTCAGTAGCCTTGGGTGGTTTCCAGCCGACCGCGCGAGCCCGCCTCGGCTTCGATGACGTGTTTGACGACCGCTTCAAGGGAGGGTCCGCCGCCTCGTGGCCCGGTCGCGAGCGCTCTTCCCCGGGCGGCCTCAACCGGCTGCTCACCATCGATCTCCCGTCTGCACGGGCCGCTAACGTACGTGCCCCGAATGATGCCGCGGTGAGCCGGATTGACGGACTGTACGCTGTGCTCCGGTACATTGGAATCCAGAATATGGCAGATCCGTCGCGAATCAGTGCTTTTCGGATAGAGCGCGGATCTGTCATCGCTGTCCGAGATATGGAGCGAGGCCGAGCGGATTTCCGGGGTCCGACCACCGGCGCGGTCGCCGGAGACACGCTCTTCTATGGCTAAAGCCATCTCGCTCGTTGCACATTGCCCGTCCATTCCCGCTTTTCCGGAGCTTACATGCTCGTCCCATCACTGCAACTTCTGTAAGTACCCTCCCATGTGATTGCGAACCAACGGATTGCTCCAGGACTCGTAGCAGCGGCAGGCATTGAGCCGGGTGCCACGATACTTGCTCGGTTTTCTCCGCCCGCCAGTAAGCCAGCCAGCGACGCTTTCTGTGGAGGTCTGAGGAATATGAGCAGTCCACTCTCCGGGGTCCCCGATCCCGAACATTCCCGTCCCGTCAGAAGGCGCTTCCAACCGAGCCCGGTTCAGGAAGCTCTTGGGGAAATGAAGGATGCCCTTCAGGCAAGGCTTCGACGAATCCAGCCAACACTGCGGCGAATGCAGCGCGGAGCGAATGATGCGCGTCACCGGGCGCAGCGCTACACGCTGGACCTCTGGTTACGCGGTAAGCGCAATCCACGAAGATTAGGAATCGGGGGTGGCGCCGTCGCTCTCACCCTGGTGACTGCGTACGCCGTAAGCGCGTCTATCGCCGATCAGTCCCTCTGTCCCTCTGGTACTCATGGAAAACCGCCGAAGTTCCTGGTGCTGATGGATTCCATCCCCCAGGCTGCGGCTGGATCCAAGCTGGACATTCAGTACGAGGTGTGCGGCCTCGCCTCGGGAACGCCGTACCGCGGAAAGGTTCGGCTGGTGCAGCAACAGAGGACGATCGCCAAGAAGAAGTCCGCCGCGTCCAAGCCTCTGGTGATCAGCTTCAAGGATCGAAGCCAGGGCCTAGCTACCCGCGGGAACCAACAGGTGAGTCTCGGCTCGACGAAGCCGGGCAAGTATACGCTCGAGCTCGTGGTCGCTGACAACAAGGGGCGAGAGCGGAAGAGAGTGCAGAAAATCATAGTGGCGCGGTAGCAACCAGACTCCTCATCCTGAGTGCGCTCCCAGGATGAGGTGTGCTTGCCTTGGCTTCACCGTCTACCGGCTTACCGCCAGCCCAGGCGACGGCTTGCTCGGCACCGGGACCACGGGGCTCCTGGGCCCCCGCGGCAGGAGATCCGGCAGGTTGGCGAGTTGATATGCGGTCACGGCCATGACCGCCGTTGCCTGTTTTAGATCACCGGCCACAGCCTTGTCGTAGGTATCACTCTGCGAATGATGGGTGTGGTCATACCCGCGACGGAGCTGATCGAAGTTGAATGCAGGAACACCGTAGGGCAGAAAGGAAAGATGATCGGTTCCGGTTTTGCTTGCCTCCCGCAGGCTGTCCGCCTCCAGCGAGGCCACTGACGCCAGGAGCTCCCTCCAGAGTGGCGCAAGGTCATTCCGCCCTTGTAATGCCTGGCCGGTGATGGCGCCGGTACCATTGTCGATCACCAGCACCGTCTGGATGCTGTCAGCCAGCGCAGCGTGCGTCTCTGCGTAGGCACGGGAGCCCAGCAATCCCTGCTCCTCCCCGCTAAACAGCACAAACCTGATAGTACGCTTTGGTCTGAGTCCGGACAGGGCGATCGCTCGGGCCGCGTCCAGGACCACCATCGAGCCCGCTCCGTTGTCGGTAACACCAGTGCCTAGATCCCAGCTGTCCAGGTGGGCCCCCAGGATGACCACCTGACCGGGCCACTCCGACCCCCTGATCTCGGCGACTGTGTTCCACTGCCGCACTGGTTTCCTCCCAAACAGGTTTTCAACCCGGCCTTCCAGGCGGGGCTTCGTGCCGGCAGCAATGAGCCTGGCCACCAGAGCATAATCCTCGTTCGAGATGACGAGACTGGGAAGCGGCGAGATCCGGGTAGGCGAACCACTCATCGTCATGAGTGCGTGTTCCTTCGCACCATCGATAATGGTGCCGAGTGCGCCGGCAGCCCTGAGGATGTAGGGAAGGTCTACCGCGTACTGCCGGCGCGCAGCGACGGCTGCGGCAGAGGTATCCGCGGTGACTGATGCGCGTACCCGAAGCTGCTCGGCCCTGGCAGCCGAGTCTTCCGGCGTCATTCCAGGCCCATCGGGATTCCGCACCGGATATGGTGCGCGCGGAAGCACCCAGGCACCCTTCACCTTGTCGCGATGTACGGCCAGGCTTTCAGGCGTGGAGAGATCGACGAGCACCACATGACCCGCCAGCGCCCTTCCCCGCGTCCCCTCGGTCCAGGCCCAGCTATGGGCGGTCATGGCCCTCTCGAATGGAGCGGTAAGCCGAAGCGACGCCGATCCGCGCTGCCAGGGCACTCCGAACTCGTACGGCTCCAGTCCGACCGTAAGGCCGTACGACTTGAAGCGCTGGGCGGTCCATTCGTTGGCGCGGCGCATGGCTGACGAGCCCGATAGCCGAGGTCCAATCACGTCGCTCAGGTGTTGCAGGTTCTGCATGACCTCTGAACGGTTCATCGCCTGCTCGATCAGCAGCCCGGTTCCAGAGGTATCTACAGCCGATTGGGCGGCGAGCGGAGGGGCTGCCGCTGCAGCCAGCAGGCAGAGTAGTGATTTCATGGTGAGTCGAGGGTCCAGGGGTAAGTCCAGGGTATGGGCTGGAGTCGGCCGACACTACAGCTTACAGCGGAGGGCGTAGACTCTCCACTCTCGACCCTGGACCATGTCATAGCGACCCCTCTATGTTCCGGATTGAAGCCGAAGCTCAGGACTTACATCTCGCGGGGACCAGCTTGGCCAACGAAAGCATCACCATCACCGATAACCGGACCGGCAAGAGCTACGAGCTGCCGATCACGGACGGCACCATAAGAGCCACCGACTTACGGCAGATCAAGGTGTCCGAAGACGATTTCGGAATGATGACGTACGATCCCGCCTTCATGAACACCGCGGCCTGCCGAAGTGCCGTCACGTTCATCGATGGTGAGCGAGGCATCCTCCGGTATCGCGGCTACCCGATCGAGCAGCTCGCGGAGCGGGCTTCGTTCCTCGAGGTGGCGTACTTGCTCTGCGAAGGCGAGTTGCCCAACAAGAAGCAGCTCAGCAAGTGGGAAGAGGAGATCAAGTTTCATACCTACGTTCACACCAACATCACGAAGTTCCTCGAAGGGTTCCGCTACGATGCCCACCCGATGGGCATGCTGCTCGGAGCAGTGGGAGCGCTTTCCACGTTCTATCCCGATGCGAAGAACATCCACGACCCGGGCAACCGCTACCTCCAGCGAGTCCGCCTGCTCGCGAAGCTGCCCACGATCGCCGCGTTTGCATTCCGGCATTCGCGGGGATTGCCCTATGAGTTCCCCCGCAACGACCTGGACTATATCGGCAACTTCGTCAACATGACGTTCAGCATCGGCGGCAGGCACCAGCCCAACAAAGTACTGCAGCGCGCGCTGGAGATTCTTCTCATTCTTCACGCCGATCACGAGCAGAACTGCTCGACCAGTGCCGTCCGCGCTGTGGGATCTTCGCACGTGGATCCGTTCTCGGCGGTCAGCGCCGGCATCGCTGCGCTCTATGGCCCGCTGCACGGGGGTGCCAATGAAGCCGTGCTGCAGATGCTCGACGAGATTGGAGACAAGCAGCAGATCCCGGCGTTCGTCGATAAAGTGAAGAGCGGATCGGGTCGTCTCATGGGCTTCGGTCACCGAGTCTATAAATCGTACGACCCCCGGGCGAAGCTCATCAAGAAGGTGGCGTATGATGTATTCGAGCAAACCGGCCTCAACCCCAAGCTGGAAATAGCCCTGGAGCTGGAGCGTATTGCGCTGGAAGACGAGTACTTCATCAAGCGGAAGCTGTACCCGAACGTCGACTTCTACTCCGGACTGATCTATCAGGCGATGGGATATCCCCTGGACTACTTCACGGTCCTGTTCGCCATTGGGCGCACACCGGGATGGCTGGCACAGTGGGAGGAGATGCTGCTCGACAAGGATCAGAAGATTGCACGTCCGAGGCAGATCTATGTGGGCTCCCCGGAGCGTGAGTTCGTGCCTCTGGAAAGACGGGGTGATCGCCGCAAGGTGGAAAGAGAGAGGGTGAGTAAGAGGTGAGAAGTGAGAGGTGAGAAGTGAGAGGTGAGAGGTGAGAAGTAAGAGGTGAGAAGTGAGAAGT
>DATFFX010000350.1:0-10816 GCA_035249825.1 Gemmatimonadales bacterium
CGAGCGGTTCCGGCTCAATGAAGCGGCGGGCGCGATCTACCGTTTCATCTGGAGCGACCTGGCCGATTGGTACATCGAGCAGGTCAAACCGCGTCTGTATGGCGAGCAGCCGGGCGGCGATGTGGCGCGGGCAGTCGTAGCGCAGACCTTCGACGTTGCGCTGCGCCTTTTGCACCCCGTGATGCCGTTCATCACGGAGGCGCTCTGGCGCCGCTTTCCCGCCCGGCCCGCTACTACATCCATCTCGGTTGCTCCATGGCCCCGCCCTGATACGCGGGCCCAGAACGCCGAGGCGATCCGTGATTTCGGCCTGGTGCAGGAGCTGGTGGGAGCAATCCGTGCGATCCGTGCAGAGTACGGCGTGCAGCCGGGTCAGGTGGTCCGCGCGGTCGTGACGACCAACGATGGAAACACGGCGGCCGCTCTGGAGCAGGAGCGCAGCACCATCATCCGGCTGGCCCGGCTGTCGGCGCTCTCACTCGCCGAAAATCGTGAGCGAGTGGGCGGCCATGCCGTGCTTTCTGACGGAAGCGCGGTGTTCGTACCCCTGGGAGAGGCCATCGATATCGGGCGCGAGTGTGGCAGGCTGGGCTCGGAGGTGGACCGCCTGGCCCGGCTGGTAGAGAGCCAGGAAAAGAAGCTCGGCAACGAGCTGTTCGTGTCCCGGGCTCCGGAGGATGTGGTTCAGCGGGAGCGGCAGAAGCTCACGGCGTGGAAGGAGCAGAGCGAGGTCCTGGTGAGGAAACGCGAGCTGCTGGGGTGTTCGTGAGGCGGAGCAGCGCGGCAGCGGGGCGGCCGGACTGCTACGACGGAAACAAGGCGACTGGTACGCGATGGTATGCATTCACTGCCCTGCTGCCCATCTGCCCCGCCGCCCTGCTTGCCTGCGCCCGCATCGAGCCACCGCCCGGCGGCCCCCCTGATCCCGAGCCACCCCGGCTGGTGGCAACTCGACCGGACTCGTTCCAGCGACTCACCCGGTTCAACGGTGTGGCGGAGTTTCAGTTCGACGAGGTAGTCTCCGAAGGGGGCTCACCCAATCGCGGTGAGGGTACCGGTGGTCTGGAAAAGCTGGTCATTCTTTCCCCCAGCACTCAGGTGCCGGAGGTTGATTGGCGCCGCAGCCGAATTACCGTCCGGCCGCGCGAGGGGTGGCAAGCCAACCGGGTGTATCGGGTCGAGCTCCTGCCTGGCGTGACCGATCTCAGGAGCAATCGCAGCGACGCCGGCGCGGTGATCACCTTCAGTACCGGAGCTCCACGACCGCAGACGATCCTTACCGGCCAGGTCCTCGATTGGAGCACCAGCCGGCCGGCGCCCGGGGCGCTGGTGATTGCGTCGCTTCTGCCGGACAGCCTGCCTTACAGAGGGGTCGCCGACTCGAATGGTCGTTTCTCTCTCGGTCCCCTGCCGCAGGGGAATTACAACGTGAGCGGTGTGCTGGATCAGGACGGTGATCACAGCCAGGATCCACGCGAAGCCTACGGATCCGCTCGGGTTCCGAGTGGAAAGGGCAGCGCAGGCGAGTTGTGGGCATTCGTTCATGACACCACCCCTCCCCGCATCCAGACGGTAACCGCGGACGACAGCCTCAAGGCCACCATCACCTTCTCACAGAAACTCGATCCCCGTCAGCGCCTGGGCACCAAGGACGTCACCCTGAGGCTGCTACCCGATTCGACCGCGGTACCAGTATCCTCGATCCTGCCTCAGCCGGTCGACGACAGCCTGTATGCTGCAAAGACTCCAGTGGTGCGAGACTCGGCCCCTGCACTGGACTCGCTGGCGCGTCCGGATACCAACCGTCGCGCCCGGAGGCCCCAGGCACCCCGCAGACCCGGCGTAGCTGCCGGACCGAAACCTTCGAGACCACCGCTTTATGATCGCCTCGTGTTGAGGGTGCCGAAGCCCTGGAGACCCGGCTCGCGCCTGGTGGTCGAGGTACGTGGCGTAAGAAACGTGACTGGAGTAGCCGCGAATACCACTGGTGTGCTCGCGGTGCCTGAGCCCCCGAAGAGGGAGCCGATCGATACTGCAGGGGCTCGTCGCCCCGTTCAGGGAGCGCGGCCTCGAACGCCGCAGGACAGTCTCGCCCGTATGCCGAAGGACACGCTGGGTGCCGGCCGCAAGCCTGCTGGACCGCCCGTGCGGAAGAGATGACCGACGGACGGCGACAGCTTCCTTCAGTAGACCGGCTGATGCATCAGGCGGCAGTGCAGGAACTCCTGACTGTTGCGCCTCGTGCGGTGGTCCTCGCTGCCGTTCGCGAGTCCCTGGAGGCCGCCCGCACCCGGCGAGCCGGCCCTCCCGACGATTGGGATGAGGACATCCGGGAGCGATTTACCCGGCGCACCGGTCCGGAGCTGCGACCGGTCCTGAATGCCACCGGGGTGGTTCTGCACACCAATCTGGGCCGTGCTCCGCTGGCCCCGTCCGCCATACAGGCCATGCTTGCCGTAGCAGAGGGCTACTCCAACCTCGAATTCGACCTGTCCTCCGGGAGCCGCGGCAGCAGGACGGATCAATGCCGCTCGCTGCTGCGCCTCGTGACGGGTGCCGAGGACGGGCTGGTGGTGAACAACGCCGCCGCCGGCTTGCTCCTGGCGCTCAACGCCGTCGCCGAGAGCCGGGAGGTCCTGATCACTCGTGGCGAGCTGATCGAGATCGGCGGCTCATTCCGCATTCCCGATATCATGGCGAAAAGCGGCGTCCGCCTGCGGGAGGTCGGCACCACCAACCGCACCCACCTTCATGATTACGAACGCGCGCTCGACGGGAAGGTGGCCGCGATCCTCAGCGTTCACCGATCCAACTTCGAGCAGCGCGGATTCGTGGCATCACCAGTACCCGAAGAATTGGCGAGGCTCTCCGCACGAGCCGGAGTGCCATACCTCTATGATGTCGGCAGCGGTCTCCTGCCCGATCTTTCATCCTGGGGTCTCACTGGCGAGCCGCGGGTGACGGAGGCGCTTGCCGCCGGCGCAGGTCTGGTCCTGTTCAGCGGGGACAAACTCCTGGGTGGACCTCAGGCAGGGTGTGTAATCGGAACCAAGGAGCTCATCGCACAGTGTAGGAAAAACCCCATCGCCCGAGCCGTCCGGGCGGACAAGCTGACACTCGCCGCTCTGGCGGCTACGCTCGAGCTCTATCAGGACGAAGGTGCGGCAGTCCGATCGATTCCGGTTCTTGTCATGCTCACGCTCAATTCGGACGTTCTGGGTCAGCGTGCCGAACGGCTGGCTTCTCTCTGCCCTCGTGAAGTGAGCGCCACCACACGGCCCGGAGAGTCCGCAGTCGGGGGTGGTGCGTTTCCTGGAGCGGTATTGGCCACAACCCTGGTTGCACTCGACGCCGGCCCACTGGGACCTGACGGTCTCGCGCTTCGCCTTCGCCTCGGCCGGCCGTCGGTTGTCGCCAGGGTAGCCGAGGACCGGGTTTTGCTGGACCCCCGCACCATCCCAGAGGACGCCTTCCCGGCCGTCGCCCGCGCCATCGAGCAGGCCCTCGCTTCGTGAGCTCGGAAGCAGGCCAGTTCAGTAGACGCGCAGCATTTCTCGATCGTGACGGTACTATCATCGAGGACGTACCCTACCTCGGTGATCCCGGAAAGGTGCGGCTCCTGCCTGGCGCGGCCTGCGCCATCAGACGCCTGAACGAGCAGCGGCTGCTTGTGATCGTAGTGACCAACCAATCCGGAATCGCCCGTGGGCTTCTCTCACGGAACGACTATCGACTCACAGAGCGCCGCCTCGATGAGCTGCTCGCCGCCGAGGGTGCCCGGCTGGATGCACACTATTTCTGTCCTCATCTGCCCGAGCTCAACGGACCGTGTGACTGCCGCAAGCCCGGGGTCTTGCTCTACCGTCAGGCAGCGGAGCAGTTCAAGCTCGACCTCGGCTCGAGCTGGTGGGTCGGCGATCGGCTGCGTGACGTGCTGCCGGCCCGCGCGTTCGGCGCTCGTGGAATACTGCTGCCGAATCACGCCAGCGAGACTGATGCGGACCCTGGCGACACCAGCGGATTCACCCGAGTCAACGACCTGGCCGAAGCGGCCAACGTTATTCTGTCGGACGTCTCGCTCCATTACCTTCCCGGCAAATGACGATGCGGATAGCCGTGGCGATTTCCGGCCGCGGCAGTAATCTCGAGGCGCTCCTTCGGGCTCTCGGCACCGATGCACCTGCCACCATCGTCGTGGTTCTGAGCGACAAGGCTGATGCTGCAGGACTCGTACATGCACGCAGCCACGGCATTCCGGTGAGCATCCTCTCCCGACCCGCGGACAGCAGTGCCTGGCTGGACCCGCTCCGGAAATATGCGGTCGATCTGATTGTTCTGGCGGGCTATCTGAAGCTGGTGCCAGCCGCCGTCGTGGCGGCCTATCGCGGCCGAATCATCAATACCCACCCGTCGCTGCTTCCGGCGTTCGGCGGCAAGGGAATGTACGGTCGGAAAGTCCATGAAGCAGTGCTCTCGAGCGGGGCTCGAGAGACCGGCGTCACGGTCCACCTGGTGAACGAGGCCTACGACAGCGGAGCCGTCCTGGCCAGGACACGAGTTCCGATCCTTCAAGGCGACACCCCGGACCGGCTCGCCTCCCGTGTGCTCGAGGCGGAACACCGGCTACTTCCCGCCGTAGTGCTCGCCGCGGCAGCGGCCGGACATCCGGTACCGTTGGATGATTACACCTCTGGAGCACTGGAGCGAGCACACCTCCAGGCACCCGAATCACTCCCGTGAGCCGATGCCGCGAGCGCTGATCTCTGTCAGTGATAAGCGTGGAGTAGTGGCCTTCTCTCAGGCTCTGGTCGAGCTCGGATGGGAGGTCATATCCACCGGCGGTACGGCAGCGGCTCTCCGTGCGGCCAAGGTACCGGTGCTCGAGGTGGAGAAGGTGACCGGGTTCCCGGAGCTCCTGGATGGCAGGGTGAAGACCCTGCACCCGGCCATCCACGCAGCGCTTCTCGCACGTCGAGACCTTCGGGCCCATGTGTCGGCCCTGCGTGAGCACGGCATCGTACCGGTCGATCTCGTGGCAGTGAACCTTTATCCGTTTCAGGCGACGATTGCGCAGGAAGGCGCATCACTGGAGGATGCTTTGGAGAATATCGATGTCGGTGGTCCTTCCATGCTGCGCTCCGCCGCCAAGAACCACGAGTCGGTTCTCCCGGTAGTCGATCCGATGGACTATCCCATGGTTCTGGAACTGCTGCGAAATGACGGTTTGACCCCAGAGGTCCGGCGGGAGTTCGCGGCCAAGGTGTTTGCCCATACTGCCGGATACGACGCCGCAGTTGCCGCCTACCTGACACCGGCTGAGGAGGGTTTGCCAGCGCGCCTTGGGTTGTCGATGGAGCGAGTACAGGCTCTCCGCTATGGCGAGAATCCTCAGCAACGGGCATCGCTCTACGTCACCGAAGAGCCGCGCGGCATGCGAGACTTGACTCAGCGGCAGGGCAAAGAGCTGTCGTTCAACAATCTGCTCGATGTCGATGCCGGCATGTGGGCTGTAGCGGCATGGAGCAACCGTCCAGCCTGTGCCATCATCAAGCACACCACTCCCTGTGGCGTCGCCGTAGCTGGCTCGGCCGTCGAGGCGTTCCGGAGAGCACGGGCGACCGATCCGGTCTCGGCCTTTGGTTCGGTCGTGGCATTCAACACCATTGTGGACCAGAGCACCGCTCTGGCCATGGGCGACCTCTTTGTGGAGGTGGTAGTTGCCCCGTCCTTCCATGCCGAGGCACTCACGATATTCGGCGCCAAGAAACAGCTTCGGGTGATAGAGCTGCCGGTGAGCAAAGGAGCGGGAGCACTGGACTACAAGCGGGTGCGCGGCGGTTTTCTGGTTCAGGACCAGTTCCAGTTCGACCCGTCGGAGGATGGGTGGGAGCTGGTGACCACGCGCCAGCCGAGCGACACTGAATGGAATGACCTTCGATTTGCCTGGGCCGCCGTCGCAGCGATCAAGTCGAATGCCATCCTGCTGGCCCGCGACGAGGCCGCGATCGGCATCGGGGCCGGACAGATGAGCCGGGTAGACAGTGTCTTTCTGGCAGTGCACAAAGCCCGTCAACAAGGTCACGACCCCGCAGGGGCCGTGCTCGCGTCGGATGCCTTCTTCCCCTTCGCGGATGGTGTCGAGCACGCTGTCTCGGCTGGAGTGACCGCTATCATTCAGCCCGGCGGGTCGGTCCGGGATGCCGAGGTTATCGCGGCCGCTGAGAAGCAGGGAATCTCCATGGTCCTGACGCACAGGCGGCAGTTCAGGCATTAGAGGAGTCAGAAGTGAGAGGTGAGAAGTAAGAAGTGAGAGGTGAGAAGTAAGAGAGGGCAGGCTGCGGGCCAGTCTTCTCATTTCTTCCTTCTCACCTCTCAGCTCTCACTTCTCACCTCTCACTTCTCACTTCCCTTCTCACCTCTCACTTCTCACTTCTTACTGCCATGAATGCAGAGCGCGAAAAGCCACCATATCTCTGGGCCTTGCTGACGGGAGTGGCGATCTTCGCGATCTATCTCGCGACGCTGGCACCCACAACGGCGTTCTGGGATACCTCCGAGTACATCGCCGCGGCCAAGGTGCTGGGCATTCCGCATCCGCCAGGTAACCCCCTCTTCGTGATCCTGGCCCACGCCTTCGGGCTGATCCCGCTGGTCGCCTCGTACGCTGTTCGGATCAACCTGTTCGCGGCGGTGACCAGTGCGGCAGCCGCAGGCCTCTGGTTCCTGGTTGCCGAGCGTTGGCTACGCGGGATCGTTCCCCATCGGTGGGCGCGATACGGCGCTGCGTTCGCGGGGATACTCGTGGGCGCCACCTCATGGACAGTCTGGAATCAGTCGACCGTGAACGAGAAGGTATATACCCTTTCATTGCTCTCGATTGCCGTCGTGATGTGGCTGGTGGTCCGGTGGGGCGACGATGAACCTGGCACTCACCGCGACCGGTGGCTGGTGCTCATCGCCTATGTGATGGCATTGACCTCCACCAACCATCTCATGGGAGTGCTCGCGCTCCCGGCTCTCGCGGTGTATGTGCTTTGGACCGATTGGCGTACGGTGCTTCGACCCTGGGCCGTAGTGACGTTCTGGGCCTTGCTCCTCGCGATAAGCGGTAAGTGGACCGACATGTTCCTCGGAGGCGCGCAGCAACTGCCACTGATCCTGGGAACGCTGGGCATCTTCGGATACGCACTCTGGAAAACACCGCGGGATCCGTTGGTATACCTGGGACTGACTGCCGTGATCGTAGGGATCTCGCTCAACTACTTGTGGCTACCGATCCGGGCGGCGCAGTACCCACCCATCAACGAGGGGGAGCCGGTCGGCTTCTTGAGCCAGGCGCTGCAAGACGTCTTGAATCGGGTGCAGTATGGAAAGCCGCCCCTGACCGAGCGTCAGGCGAGTTTCAGTGCTCAGCTCGCCAACTTCTGGCAGTACTACTCGTGGCAATTCGCCAAGGATTGGGGAGGCTTCGCCAGGATCGCCACGGCTCTCTTTACCGTGCTGGGCCTGGGGGGCCTCTGGTCGCTGTGGAAAAGCGACCGGCGCGCGGGAGTTGCCGCCGCGGCCCTGCTGGGAACGTTGTCTGTCGGGTTGGTGTACTACATGAACTTCAAGTACGGCTTCTCCCAATACCCCGGCGAAGAATCCCTGCCTCGCGAGGTCAGAGAGCGCGACTACTTCTTCATCGGTTCATTCGCAGTGTTTGGGGCGTTTGTGGCACTGGGGCTGGGCGCCCTCATGCGCACCATCGTGGTATTTCTTCGCGACCGGGGAACCGGAGCGGGCCGCTGGGCGGCCGCCAGCCCGGTACTGGCGCTCGCACTCATTCCACTCTTCGGCAACCGCATTACTGCCAGTCGAGCTGATGAGAGCCTGGCCCGCGATTTTGCATATGACATGCTCCAGTCGGTGGAGCCTTACGGAATTTTGATCACGGCCGGAGACAACGACACCTTTCCTCTCTGGTACGCCCAGGAGGTGGAAGGCATTCGTCGCGATGTCACACTGGCCAACCTGTCATTGATGAACACGCGCTGGCACTTGCGGCAGCTCCGGCGCCGCCAAACACCGCAGTTCGATCCGGCGGAGGCAGCAGCTCTCTGGAGGCCCAAGCCAGATGAATCAGGAGTTCCACTTACCGACTCGGTCGGTGGTCGTCCGCCCTCATCTCAGGGTTGGCCATACCCGGACCAACCGGTCTTCAGCCTGACCACCGAGCAGCTCGACAGTTTGCCTGAGGCCATGCAGGTCCCTGAGAACGGTGGTGTGGCGTTCGACAGCCTGAAGATCGCGTTTGGACAGGATGTGCTGATGCTGCAGGACTTGGCAACGATCTTTCTCATCCGCGACAACATGGGCAAGCGGCCCATTTTCTTCAGTTGGAGTGACGGAGGGTATCCCGACCAGACGCTGGGGCTCAGTAGTTATCTCGTTTCTCAGGGGCTGGTGCGGAAGCTCATGTCCAAACCGGTCGTGGCATCCGATTCGATTGTGCTGAGTCCAAGCCTCGGTTTTCTGGACCTTCCGCGAACCGAGAAGCTGCTGTGGGATGTGTATCACTGGCCGACCGCCGCCCGGGACCGGCCCCGCGGGTGGGTAGACCGGCCATCCGGATCGATTCTGCAGCTGTATGCCGTAGTGTATGGTGGAGCAGCCAAGGCGTTCGCGAAGACCGGGCGGAAGGACCTGGCTGCCCGGGCCGACTCGGTCGCCCGGGGCGTGATGGAGAACCTGAATACGGGGTTGCCCTACTAATCGATCTTGATCGGCCCGGCGCGCGCGACATCCAGATTTGCCGCGCCGCCGTTCCAGCTCTCCCAGGTCAGTGGACAGGCTTCGCCGAACGGCGGATCGGGGTGCCCGGGCCGGCCCAGCAGGTCGTGCAGCATCTCATGTCGCACCACCATTTCATCCATCACCCACTCACTCGCGAGATAGATGTGGTGGTTGGTGCGCCAGTGTCCGGCACACTCACCGCTCGAGCAGGGGAAGCTGCGGCCCTCGACGACGGACCAGCGCAGCCGGTCGAAGTTGCCGGTGCGGCCGGAACACGACTCCGTCTTGGCCCACCACTCGCGGTACACCGCAGGCGGGGTCATCGGAACATCCCCTTCGGGATCGAAGCCGCATCCGATTATCAGGCTGAGAACTCCCAGAACCCAGACCAGCCGGGCAGGCGAAGCGATTCGTGCCATTCCTCCCTCCGAACCAAGTTGCTCCGGTGCTCTCGGGCGCCGGTGTCATTTCTTGGTATCGGCAGTGGGAGTAGGCGGCTGTACGTGACAAATTCTTGGGGGTGTCAAAAAGGCGAAGTGATCCCGTTATTTTGGGCTGGGGCGGTTGCTCGGCTGGGTCAATGGTGCGAGATGGCGGTGGCACCTGACAAAATACTTTAGAGCTCTTGCGCAACGCTCGGGGCTACTGGAGCTTTCAGCTCGAGGCGTGGTGGCAGAGTGGTTGAATGCAGCGGTCTTGAAAACCGCCGAACGGGAAACCGTTCCGTGAGTTCGAATCTCACCCACGCCGTTCCACCGGGCTGTTGGAGGCAGCTCACCTTTTACAACTCTTATTCGGGCGACTCCGCGCTTTCTGGCCGATCTCCTCCAGCGCCGCCTTGATATCGGGACGGGTCATGTAATCCGGACGATACGACCAGATGAAGAAGGCGCAGATGTGAGGCTCGCTCAGGTACCTCGCGCCCCATGCTCTCAGCTGTGAGGCGTTCATCGAATTCTTCTTCGGCAGGAAGCCCGGTATACCATCCTTGCCACCGCCGCCGAGCACATTCAAACCGGCCACCAGACCCAGTCCTGCCTCCTTGGCTTCGCGGACATTCTTCTCAATGAACTCGTCAAGAGAGCCGAAGCGCTCGCTGTACTGTGCCCATGCAGCGTCCAGGTACACGTATGGATGACCCTTGAGCTGCGCTGGCCACCCTCGGATGATGGTGGGCAGGTCAGGCCAGATCTCCTTGCTGTACCGGGCCATCTCCTCGATGTCAGCAAGGGAGACCACGTGGCCATTCCAGTTGACCGGATCGTGCGGCTCGTCCATGATAAAATTGCCGATCAGGGTTCCGTCGGCGATGTAGGACGTGAGATCGAGCCCCCGAAAGCGATCGGTCCGCCGCTTCCACACTTCCAGGTTGAACCCGTTGGCGTCAGTGTAGAAGTAACTGCTCCCGGCCAAACTGATGAGGACCCGGTCATTGGCCCGTCGAGCCGCTTCCAACTGGGCCAGCAGGACCGGCCGGTAGGCAGCCGCGGAGAGTGCATTGAAGCTGGAATCCAGGCTCGAGGGGGGTATGAGCGACTTTTCACTCTCGCCCTTGTTATACACAAACGGTCCGAAGGGAATTCCTGTGTGGACCGGCGTGTAGGGAGCCGTCGTATCACTCGGTGGCGGGGCAGTCGTGTCAGTTGGAGGCAGCGGTGGGGGTGGCGTCACCGTATCCGGGCCGGGAGTCGGGATCGAATCGCCGGATGGAACCGTCGAATCGATCGGTTGAAGCGGACCCTCCGAGGACACCAGGCGCTCACCGCCGGAGCAAGCGCACGGAACCAGAAGGAGCCATCCCAAGAGGAGCTTCGGCAGCCGCACTGCCCTGCCAGAAAGTCGGAGCCCACTACAGACGATCATAATGACCAACAGCCATGCTGAGGTAAGAACCGGGGGCACCCCAACTGGTGCACTGAGTGCAACTTGTAGCACTCATCAGGACGCCCGTCAAGCCGTCACACCACACTCGAATGAGCGCTGATTCTGTATGTCGTTGGGACTAAAAGAATTGCGAGTGGGACTTGATGCAGTGTGAGCT
>DATFFX010000351.1:0-2242 GCA_035249825.1 Gemmatimonadales bacterium
TGGCTCGACCTTTACTGGAATGCTATGGTTGAGTTTCCCGGCGTCAGGAGCGGTCTCGATTGGTGCTGCGGCACTCTGTGTAGAGTCGAGGACTGGAGCGACCGGTGCAGACCCGATTACCTGGGGCTGCGCTGATGGCTGTGAGCCGCGGGCCGGTGAGACCGCCGGCTGCAGGGCCGGCTTTCCGGTCGGAATGGGGATCGTTTGCAGCACCGGCATGACGGCAGCCACGGTCCGGGGCGTGACATCCTTCAAGGCCTCTGCAGGCACCTTGATCAGTTGCCGCGGGCGCGAGGCAACGCCGGGCGATGGGCCCGTTGCTCCTGACACTGCCAGGTGGGCGCACGCGATCAGCACCGCGCCCGCAAGCGCCACCCGAAGTGAGCGCTTCAGCTTACGACGTCGCCGAGGAGGCTCACTGCGCACCGGCTCGAGCCAGACGACCGGTTCCACCACACGGGGCCGTTGCGGCATCGGTGGGGCTGCGGGCAAAGGCTGCAGCTCTGCAGTACGCGGCTGCAGGACCGTTCGCGGTTCCGCCCGGTTGCGCGGCCGCTCGACGCGGCGTGCCTCCGGGGCCGGCGCTCTCGACTTTCGCGGCGCCGGAAGCGGAACAGCTTCCTGACGGTCGTATCCTGCCACGGCCGGCGTTGACTTGGATGACACCGGCTTTGGTTCCGGCCAGGCGGCCAGAGCAGCCTGCGTTGCCGCTTCGCGGCTCACGGATGAGGGAGGAACGGCCGGCTGCTGAGGCTCACCCAGCTTCAGGGCGGAGAGCGGGGCAACACGTGGCCCCGCGACAAGATCCGCCTGAGTGAGCGGCATCGAGAGTGCGATTTTATAGTGTGGATGAAACTGAATCGGCAACCATCTGCTCGTTGCGTTGTGATATATGCGGGCGCGCGATGTCACGACCTTACGTCGGATCGCGACGGCCAGCTCTTCTATCGAACGGAAGGCGGTTTCTTCGCCGGGGGATAGCTCGATGCGATACATACACACCTCAGGGGGCGGTGAGGAAGCGAGGTGCTAAGGCAGTGAGCACTATGCGAAATTCATGCGAGCGGTCGATGCACTCGTGTTCATGACGGCATGACCCGCGGATGAATGGTGCAAAGTTTGTGACTCGATGCGGGTCGTTCTACACCGACACCTCGAATTCCGCCGCAATCAAACAGTTGCGCGGCTTCTCCTGATACTTGATGTGAGTGCTCTTTTCTGCAGCGTGCCGGGACGGCAGAGGGAGCGGACTTTCGGCCGTCAAACCAGGGTCATTCGGACTCTCGTGGATTGCGAGGAAAACTGCCTGGAGCGAGGGGGAATTCCGGGGTGAAAGAGCGCTCCGCGGGCGATCCCGTCCTGGCGGCCGAGCGGGTCTTGAAGCGTTACGGCGGGGTTATCGCGCTCGACGGGATATCGCTGACTGTGATGCCCGCCGAGTGCGTGGCGCTCATCGGAGAAAGCGGCTCAGGAAAGACCACACTCCTCCGGTGTTTCAACCGGCTGGTCGTTCCCGATGAGGGCCGTCTCAGCGTAGGCGGCAGCGATATCGCGAAGCTCGATCACATATCCCTGCGGAGGCAAATCGGGTATGTCCCTCAGGATGGTGGGCTCCTTCCTCACTGGCAAGTAGGCCGGAATGTCGAACTGGTACCCTGGCTCCGCGGTATGCACGGCATCTCGGGGCTGGCGGATCGGGCACTGGGACTGGTCGGCCTGGAGCCGGCTCTCTTTCGCGGCCGCTGGCCGGGAGAGCTATCCGGCGGGCAACGCCAGCGCGTGGCCGTTGCCCGGGCGCTCGCAGCCCAGCCCGAGGTCATTCTGCTGGACGAGCCCTTCGGGTCGTTGGACGCCATCACCCGTGCCGATATCCAGCGAGCCTTCGCGGCAATCCGGCGTGAGCTCAAGATCACGACGCTGCTGGTAACCCACGATCTCAATGAGGCGTTCCTGCTGGCGGATCGAATCGTGGTGATCCGGCAGGGCAGGGTAGAGCAGGAGGGCCGCCCCAGCGAGCTTCGCAGTGCCCCTGCCACTGACTACGTCCGGCAGCTGTTGCTCCGTGCTCAGGTCGTGTCGGTGTGAGGAGCCGTATGCTGCGATGCGGTGTGCTGCTGAGCCTTGCCGTGATCACCTGCCAGGGCTCCGTTCATGGCCAGATCAACCGCCCCATTGTCGTCGGATCGAAGCCTTTCGGCGAATCCTTTCTTCTCGCAGAGATGTTTGCACAGCTTCTCGAGGC
>DATFFX010000352.1:0-5062 GCA_035249825.1 Gemmatimonadales bacterium
AAGCCGTTCTACGCCACGGTCAACCCCTTGGTGAAACGTCTGATCCGGGCTGGAGTGCGGCCAAATGCCATCACGACTGTGGGGACTGGTCTGGTTCTTGTCTCCGCGATCGTGTACGCCACTGGGCATATTCGGATCGGCGGGGCACTCCTGCTGCTGAGCGGCATTGCGGACACGCTGGATGGTCAGGTGGCTCGCGGCGGAGCAATGGTGACCCGGTTCGGCGCCTTCTACGACTCGACGCTGGACCGGGTGGGAGACGGCGCCACGTTCATCGGCATCGGCGCGTTCTTGCTGACGGCGCCCGACGTGGCCTATCGGGTACCGGCGGTCATCCTGTGCATGGTGGCAATCCTGGGCTCGGTTCTCGTCTCGTATGCTCGCGCGCGGGCGGAGGGATTGGGACTCGATTGCAAGGTGGGCATCGCCCAGCGTGCCGAGCGCATTCTCGGCCTTGGCATTGCTTCATTGGTCTTCGGCGCCGGACCGCGTGCCCTCCTGCTCGAGGGAATCGTGGCGCTGCTGGCGATCGCCTCACTCATCACGGTCGTTCAGCGATTTGTCTATGTGTATCGGCATGCTGGCGTGGCGGATGATCTGTCCACCATCGGTCAGGCCAAGCCGGCAGTCGAGGTGAAGCGTACTGCGGAGGTGAAACACGCCTCCCTCGATTCTCTCGCGAAAGGACCGTAGCAGTGGCGGAAAAGAACGCCCGGAAGATCGCGCCGGCTCAGGGAAAGCTCGGGGTGTTATGCGTAGGGCTCGGCGCGGTAGCTACGACGTTCATCGCGGGGGTGGAGAATATCCGGCGCGGAGCAGCCCGACCCATCGGCTCGATTACCCAGATGGGAACTATCCGCCTGGGCACGCGCACCGAGAAACGCTCCCCGCTGATTCGAGAGTTCGTGCCCCTGGCCGGACTCGAGGACCTGGTCTTCGGAGCCTGGGATCCTATTCCGGATGATGCCTACACCGCGGCAGTTCGCGCCGGGGTGTTGGACCGCCACGAGCATCTCGAGCCCATTTCGGGGTTTCTCAAGAGCATCAAGCCCATGCCGGCGGTGTTCGACCAGAGCTACGTCAAGCGCCTGGAAGGAAAGAACGTAAAGCCCGGCAGCAAGCGCGAGTTGATCGAGGCCCTCCGCAACGACATACGGCAATTCAGAATCAAACAGAAGTGCGAGCGCCTGGTGATCGTCTGGTGCGCTTCAACCGAGATCTTCATCAGTCCCGGTCCCGCCCACTGGAATTTGGAAGCCTTCGAGAAGGCGATCGATGCGAACGACCAAACGGTTGCCCCCTCCATGCTGTACGCCTATGCCGCGATCATGGAAGGAGTCCCGTTCGCCAACGGCGCCCCCAACTTGACCTGTGACTTCCCGGCCATGGAACAACTGGCGAAAAGCAAAAGCGTGGCCATCGGAGGGAAGGACTTCAAGACCGGGCAGACGATGGTCAAGACGGTGCTCGCGCCGATGTTCAAGGCCCGGATGCTCGGCGTAGCCGGCTGGTACTCGACGAACATCCTCGGCAATCGTGATGGCGAGGTCCTCGACGACCCGGAGAGCTTCAAGACCAAAGAAGAGTCGAAGCTCGGGGTCCTGGAGTACATCCTCCAGCCGCAGCTCTACGCGGAGCTCTATGGCAAGATGTATCACAAGGTGCGGATCAATTACTATCCGCCCCGCGGCGACAACAAGGAAGGCTGGGACAACATCGATATCTTCGGGTGGCTCGGGTACCCGATGCAGATCAAGGTGGACTTCCTCTGTCGTGATTCGATCCTGGCAGCTCCGCTGGTGCTGGACCTCGCCCTGTTTTTCGATTTATCCCAACGTGCCGGCTTGAGCGGAATCCAGGAATGGCTTTCCTTCTACTTCAAGAGCCCCCAGGTGGCTCCGGGGTTGTATCCCGAGCATGATCTGTTCATCCAGCAAATCAAGCTCAAGAACACGCTCCGTTACCTGATGGGTGAGAAGCAGGTCACCCATTTGGATCCGGAGTACTATCAGGATGCGTAGTTGTAACAGCGTGAACAGTAAACAGTGAAATACTTTCATAGGACTCACCTTCCGCCCGACGAAGTGCTAGCCGGAGCCGGCAAGTTCTTCGGCGGGAGTCTAACCGAGGGCGAGCAACGGCCTCGCCGCCGGCAGTTCGCCGGTCAGATAGGTCGCATTATCGTGTCGGCCCAAGCGGAGGGCGGCCACTACACGCTGGTCACGGTGAAAACCGACCAGGTCGGCGAAAGCGAAGCCGACAAGCTGGCCAAGCGCTTTCTCACGCAGGTCCATACCGTCGCTGACCCGACCCATCGTCCCATCGGCGCCTACTGAACTCCCTTTCTCAGGACTGCTCAACTCCATGCCAGTGACGCCCAGGAGATCCTTGACCATGATCCCGGCTTCTATCGCCAGACTCTTTCTAGTCCTGCTACTGGGGGCCGGCTTCGCCGCTGTGGCACCGAACGCGCTCGCTGCGCAGGATGTCGCCCAGGGTGTAGCAGGGCCTGAGCACCGGCCGGGAGGCGAGGTAAACCTCCAGCTCCCTGACCTCAACCAGGGGGACTTCCTGGGGTTCACCGGGCACGAGATCCTGCTGTCCGGCCTTTTCGTCTGTGTGCTCGGGCTGCTCTTCGGCTTATGGAGCTATACCCGGGTGAAGAACCTCCCGGTGCACCGCAGCATGGCCGAGATCTCCGAGCTCATTTACGTGACGTGCAAGGCCTACATGGTGCAACAGGGCAAGCTGTTGCTGGTGCTCTTCGGCTTCATCGGTACCGTCATCATCGTTTACTTCTTGGTGACTGGGCTCGAGGCTTCCAAGATTGCGATTGTCCTGCTCTTTAGTCTGATCGGCATGGCGGGGAGCTATGGCGTCGCATGGTTCGGTATTCGCATCAATACCCTGGCCAATTCACGGACCGCGTTCGCGAGCCTTGCGGGTAAGGCGTGGCCGGTGTCGGACATTCCGTTGCGGGCGGGCATGAGCGTGGGCATGATGCTGATCTCTGTCGAGTTGTTGTTCATGCTCGGCATCCTGCTGTTCATCCCTTCCGATGTCGCGGGGGCCTGCTTCCTCGGCTTTGCAATCGGTGAGTCACTCGGTGCGGCGGCGCTGCGTATCGCAGGCGGCATTTTCACCAAGATCGCCGACATCGGCTCCGACCTGATGAAGGTGGTGTTCAAGATCAAGGAAGATGACGCACGGAATCCGGGCGTCATCGCTGACTGCACCGGGGACAACGCCGGCGACTCGGTAGGCCCCACGGCGGACGGCTTCGAGACCTACGGAGTGACCGGCGTGGCCCTGATTGCGTTCATCGTGCTGGCCGTGCCCGATACGGCGATTCAGGCGCAGCTGCTGGTGTGGATCTTCCTGATTCGGGTGGTGATGGTGCTGGCTTCGGGATTCTCCTATCTGATCAGCAACGCCATTTCGCGCGCGCGGTACAGCAATGCCGGCAGGTTCAACTTCGAGACCCCGCTCACCCAGCTGGTGTGGCTCACGTCGATCGTCTCGGTGGTGCTGACCTACGCGCTCTCCTACACCATCGTTCCCGAACTGGGCGGCAACGCCGACCTGTGGTGGCAGCTCTCGACGGTGATCACCTGCGGCACGCTTGCCGGGGCGATCATTCCAGAGTTCGTCAAGGTCTTCACCTCGACCGAGTCTCGGCACGTGCGTGAGGTGGTCACGTCGTCTCGCGAAGGCGGGGCCTCACTGAATATTCTCTCGGGGTTCGTCGCCGGTAATTTCTCGGCCTACTGGCTCGGCATCACGATCATGGGCCTGATGGGGATTGCCTACGGCGTGAGCACCCTGGGTCTGGGTGAGCTGATGAAAGCGCCCGCGATCTTCGCCTTCGGGCTGGTTGCCTTTGGCTTCCTCAGCATGGGGCCCGTGACCATTGCGGTGGACAGCTACGGGCCGGTGACGGATAACGCCCAATCCATCTATGAGCTCTCCCTGATCGAGCAGGTACCTGGAGTACAGCAGGAGCTCAAGCGTCAGTACAACATGGATGTGAATTTCGAGACCGCGAAGGAGCTGCTAGAGGAAAATGACGGGGCGGGGAACACCTTCAAGGCGACGGCGAAGCCGGTGCTGATCGGCACGGCGGTGGTAGGTGCTACTACGATGATCTTCTCGATCATCATGGCGTTAACCCATGGTCTCACCAGCGGAATGGAGTCGCTGTCGATTCTGCATCCGCCGTTCCTCCTCGGCCTCATCACCGGCGGTGCCGTGATCTACTGGTTCACCGGGGCATCGACCCAGGCCGTGACCACCGGCGCCTACCGTGCGGTGGAGTTCATCAAGGCCAACATCCGGCTCGAAGGTGTGACCAAGGCGTCGGTGGAAGACAGCCGGCGGGTGGTGGAGATCTGCACCCAGTATGCCCAGAAGGGGATGTTCAACATCTTTCTCGGTGTCTTCTTCTCCACTCTCGCCTTTGCCTTCATCGAGCCATTCTTCTTCATCGGGTACCTGATCTCGATCGCGATGTTCGGTCTGTTCCAGGCCATCTTCATGGCTAATGCCGGCGGGGCATGGGATAACGCGAAGAAGATCGTTGAGACCGAGCTCAAGATGAAAGGGACTCCCCTCCACGACGCATCGATCGTTGGAGACACTGTCGGCGATCCGTTCAAGGACACGTCGTCGGTCGCCATGAACCCGGTCATCAAATTCACGACGTTGTTCGGCCTCCTCGCGGTGGAGTTGGGTGTGTACCTCACAGCGGGCGGCTCCGGCACGCTCACCCGGGTGCTGGCGGTTGGGTTCTTTCTTGCCTCGATGTTCTACGTGCATCGCTCGTTCTTCGGGATGCGCATCGAAACCGGCATCGGCGCCACCGCGGAGCGCAGCGCTCGGCCGGCGGCGGTAAAGGTGTAACTGCATGCCGGAGGTGTGGGGCAGTGGCCATAACCAGGCGCGGGTAGCCTGGTCATGGCTTGCGGCGATTGCCATCGTGGCATCGCCAGTCTGTCTGCAAGCTCAGAGTCGCGATGCCGAGGTCCGGGCCGCCACCGTACGGATTCTGCCGAAGTTGATCGAG
>DATFFX010000353.1:0-10723 GCA_035249825.1 Gemmatimonadales bacterium
TGAGTGGCCCACCGAGTGTGGCCGATGCCGATGGTGCCTCGCGGCATCTTCGCCTTGAGCTCCTGCTCGAGCACGGACAGTTTGCCGGCCGCCTTCATGATTTTCAGACCCCGCCCGTTTACGACGGCAATTCCGGCGGAGTCATAACCACGGTACTCCAACCTGCGGAGCCCCTCGATCAAGAGGCTTGCCGCCTGGCGGGGCCCGATATAGCCAACGATGCCGCACATCGCCGTACCTCAGTACAAGTGTTCTCGTCCAGTCGCCACCAGTGCCTCGGCTTCAGCCGCGGTTGGTGCTTCAGCGATCAGACGGACGATTGGCTCGGTGCCGGAGGGCCTCACATGAAGCCAGCGGTCTTGCCAGGAAAGCCTCAGACCATCGCGCTCGTCGGCAGTTGCATCCGGAAAGTGCCGCCGCAATCGCTCGTATAGCGGTTGGAGTTCCGGTCCTCGGGGTCCCCTGGCTTTCACGATAGTATACCGGGGAGCTGCGGCCACGAGTTGAGAGAGCGTTACCCCAGTCGCTGCAAGGAGATGCAAGATCAAGGCCACCCCCAGGGGTGCATCCCTTCCGACATGAAGAGCGGGTAGCATCACGCCTCCATTGCCTTCGCCCCCGATGACCGCCCGCTCATCCCTCATGGCACGGGCCACGTTGGCTTCGCCCACCGGCGCGCGAACAAACCGGGCGCCTCTGGACCGGGCGGCATCCTCTACCACGAGACTGGTGGACAGGTTTACCACCACCGTTGCCCGTGCCGCCTCAGTGATGCGCCCGTCCAACACCGCGGCCACTGCGAAGGCCAGGGTGTAGTCTTCGCCGATCGCTCTCCCGGTCTCGTCCACCAATGCCAGGCGGTCTACGTCCGGATCGATTGCCAGACCAACAACGGCCCCCGTCTCCCGAACCAGCCGACTCAGATCCCCCAGATTTTCAGGAATGGGTTCTGGCGGGTGCGGGAAGAGGCCGTCGGTCTCCAGATTGATTCCGTGCACCTCGCAGCCGAGCCGCTCGAGGAGCGGTACGATGGCGGTGGCACCCGCTCCGCGTACGCAATCGAGAGCCACCTTGAAGTTGTGCTGCCGTATGCTGTCTTCATCTATGTGAGGGAGCGCCAGAATCGCGTCGAGGTGCCGGGTTATGGCAGCAGCATCATGATGAACCCGCCCGATGGTCGACCAGTCAGCACGCGGTGGGCCTTTCTCCGCCATCTCTGCGACGGCTCGGCCAGCCTCTGCATCGAGAAAAATCCCATCCGGACCCACGAACTTGAGGGCGTTCCACTCGATAGGGTTGTGGCTCGCGGTCAGGACAAGGCCAGCCGCTGCTCCATGATGCTCTACCGCCAGCTGTACCGTCGGTGTAGGCACCATCCCGAGATCGATGACATCCACTCCCACCGACATCAACCCGGCAGCGGCTGCCTGGGCGAACATCGGCCCGCTGGTGCGGGCATCGCGACCCAGAACCACCGAATGGCGAGCCGAAGTTCGGGCGCGGCCCGATTGCGACCAGGCACCCAGGGCCGCGGCATATCGGGCCACCAGTTCGGGTGTAAGGTCGGACCCCACGAGGCCGCGGATGCCGGATACGCTGATCATCAGGGTCTTCGACATCGGCCCGGTCGCGGGATCAGCTGGGAATTGGAGTAGCGGAGCCGTCGCGGTATGCCCGCACGAATGCGTCGATGACGATATCGTCGAAATGAACGCCAGAGCAACGCCTCAGCTCATCCATCGCCTGGTCCGGCGTACGTGGATTCCGGTAGGCCCGGTCGGTAGTCATCGCATCGAAGGCGTCTACCACGGCGACGATGCGCGCCTCGAGGGGGATCTGATCGCCCTGGAGTGAGTCGGGAAAGCCGCTTCCATCCATTCGCTCGTGGTGCGAACGAACGATCCGGAGCACGGCTGGTGAAGCCGACAGGAAGGGAGCCAGGATCTTCTCACCCAGCACCGCATGTTCCTTGATGTGCCGGAACTCGTCGGGTGTGAGAGGGCCCGGCTTGTTCAGGATGTCTTCGCGGGTGCCGATCTTCCCGATGTCATGGAGCTCACCCCCCAGTCGTATGTTCTCCAGTGCGTCTCCAGTGAACCCAAGGAGAACTGCTGCTTTCATGGCGTAGCGACTGACGCGCGCGGAGTGACCGCTGGTATACGCGTCCTTTGCCTCCAGCGCATGGACCAGCATCTGCACCCCATTGATGAGCGACATCTTGTTGATTCTGTCGAGCTCGCGGACCCGCGTTTCCAGGTTCTGCTGATAGAAGCGGTTCTGAAGGATCAGATTTCGCTTCTCGACCGCCTTATCGAGCCGGGCACGCACCTCCTCGATCATCACCGGCTTCGAGATGTAATCCAGGGCGCCCAGTTTGAGACACTCGACGGCGGTCGTTACCTCGGCCACGCCGGTCAGCATGATAAAGGCCATGTCCGGATAGCGCTTGAGTGCCTCCCGGAGGAAGGTGACCCCGTCCATTTCCGGCATGTAGATGTCTGAGATGCAAATCGGGATCTCGCCATCCCGGGCCAGCAGCTCCAGAGCGTCGGCCCCCGAGGAGGCCTCAACCGCGGACAGCCCGTGCGTCTGGATGACGCGCGTAAGTACGTGCCGCACCTGCGCGTCGTCGTCGACAATGAGGCACCGCGCGCTTGCGCCGTTGGAAGATCCGGGAGTCACGGTGCGAAACTAACCGGAGACGGCGCCAATCTTCAACCGAGCGCCGCCGTAGCGTTGCTCAAAGCCGCTGGGCACTAGAAGACGCAGCCCCGGACAGTTACGCTTCTGCCATCCTCTCCCCGCAGACGTCAATGACGCGAATTCTTCCTCACGACCATGAACACGGCTTCGCCACTCGTTCGGTGCACGCCGGCCAGATTGCGGAGCCGCTCGCCGGTGCCGTGATGGTACCCATCTATCAGACATCGACCTATGTCCAGGAAGGCCTGGGCAAGCACCGCGGTTATGAGTATGCCCGTACTCAGAATCCGACCCGCGAGGCCCTGGAGCGAAACGTCGCCAGTCTCGAGGGGGCTACGCACGGCTTTGCCTTCGGCTCCGGGCTGGCTGCCCTGGATGCCGTGCTCAAGCTGCTCAAGTCTGGAGACCATATCGTCTGCGGCGAGAACGTGTACGGCGGCAGCCACCGTTTGATGGAGCGGATCTACAGCAACTTCGGGCTCCAGGTCAGCTTTGTCGACATGCGCGAGATCGCAAACATCGAGCGCGCCCTTACCCCTGCAACCCGATTGGTGTTTTGCGAGACGCCGACCAATCCCATGATGAACCTCACTGACCTCACTGCAGTGGGAGATCTCGCCCAGGCACGAGGCTATCTGTACGTGGTCGACAACACGTTCGCAACGCCGTACTTCCAGCACCCACTGGAATTCGGGGCGGATATTGTGCTTCACTCTACCACCAAGTACCTGAACGGTCACAGTGACATGGTCGGCGGCATGCTGGTCACCAGTCGAGATGATCTCGCGGAGCGGCTGGGCTTCATCCAGAACGCGGCCGGAGCGGTGCCCGGGCCGATGGATAGCTGGCTGGCCCTTCGCGGAATCAAGACTCTGCCGCTTCGGATGCGGCAACACGATGCCAGCGGCCGGCGCATCGCCGAGTGGCTTACCCATCAGCGCACCGTGACCAGGGTCTACTATCCCGGGCTCACATCTCATCCTCAGCATGAGCTTGCCTGCCGGCAGATGACAGGCTTCGGCGGGATGATCTCCCTCGATCTGGGTAACTCCGAACGAGCACGTCGCTTCGTGGAAAGCACCAGAATCTTCGTACTCGCCGAGTCTCTGGGTGGAGTCGAGAGCCTGATCGGCCATCCTGCCACGATGACCCATGCTTCGGTGCCGCCTGCCATGCGAAAGGCGATGGGGCTCACGGATAGCCTCATCCGGCTGAGCTGCGGTGTGGAGGACACGGACGATCTCATCGGCGATCTCGACCGGGCCTTTGCCGAGAGCGCCGGTTAAAGCGGTGTCACGTGGTGAAACTGCCGGCTCGGCCGCCCGTATAGCCCGCATCCATAACCAGTGAGCGTTCCATGAGCACGGCGCTGCCAGCTCCCAGACCCAGGAAGACCCTTCCTCAAATATCAGCCGTAAGCTGGGAGCATCCCGCCGATCGAGCTGCCTTGCAGACACTGCGAGCTGTTCCCGGAGTGGATGATCTGATTCGGAAGGTGCTGGCAGTGCTGGGCGGGGAGCGCGGCATTCGACTGCTTTTCCAAGGCAATGCCGTTCGAGCAGGTACCACCCAGTTTCCGCGGCTCTGGCAGCTGCATACCGAAGTCGCCACCACGTTCGATTGGCCGACCGTTCCGGAGCTCTATGTTTCGCAGACCCCCTTCTTCAACGCCGGAGCTTACGGCATTGAGGCTCCCTTCATCGTAGTGCATTCGGCCGCGATCGAGTTGCTGGACGATGATGAGCTCCGGGTACTGCTCGCCCATGAGACCGGTCACGTCATCAGCGGACACGCTCTGTATCACACCATCGCGGCGATTCTGGCGATGATGAGCCTTGGTGCGCTTCCGGTGCTTGCCAGCATCGCCGTGTTACCCATCCGTCTCGCTTTCCTCGAGTGGTCTCGGAAATCCGAGCTTTCCGCCGACCGCGCAGGGCTCCTGGGGAGCCAGGATATCCTGGTAGCGCAGCGGCTGGACATGAAGATGGCGGGAGGCGGCCGTGGCGCCGCCTTCGCGGACCAGTTGGATGTGGAGGCCTTCATGCGGCAGGCACACGAGTACGCCAATACTGCCGAGGGGCTCGACATCATCTACAAGCTGCTGGGTACCCTCGCGCTGACCCATCCGATGCACACTGTGCGTGCCGCTGAGCTGCAGAAGTGGATGGCATCCGGCGAGTACGATCGAATTCTCAGAGGTGAGTACACCCGCCGGGGAACCGAGACCAAGGAGAGGCCGCTCAAGGACGACATGGCTGCCGCGGGTGCGTACTATGCTGGCGAAGCCAGGGAGCTCGCCAGCCAGGTTGCCGAGGTGGCCCGGCGAGCGGCGACCTCGGCGCGTGAGGCGTTCCGCAATGCGCAAAAGCCATGAGGCTGCTCGTGGTCGGGGGCGGAGGTCGCGAGCATGCGATCTGCGGCTCACTCAGGCGCGAGAATCCCGAGGCGCAGCTCTACTGCGCGCCGGGAAACCCCGGCATTGGCGAAATCGCCCATAATCTTTCGATCGCGGCAGACGATCTCGACCGTCTCGCCGATGCGGCCGATATGCACGGGATCGACCTTACGATCATAGGTCCCGAGGTTCCTCTGGCCCGCGGTCTGGCAGACCGACTCCGAGCGGAGGGGCGCCTGGTGCTCGGGCCCAGCGCTGCAGCCGCTCAGCTCGAGGCGTCCAAGGCGTTCGCCAAGGACGTCATGTCAGCTGCCGGCGTTCCGACCGCGGCAAGCCGAACTTTCACCGGCCTGCGGGAGGCGCTCGGGTATGTGGAGCGCCACGAGGAGCCGCTCGTCGTGAAGGCTTCCGGCCTGGCCGCAGGCAAAGGGGCCGTGGTCTGTTCCACTCGCGCGGAAGCTCGGGACGCGGTCCGTGCAATGCTCGAGAGTGACCATTTCGGGCAGGCCGGACGAACTGTCGTCATCGAGGCTTTCCTCGAAGGTGAAGAGATCTCCGTGCTCGCGCTGACCAATGGCCAGGAAATAGAGCTCCTGCCTGTCGCTCAGGATCACAAGCGGCTGCTGGAGGGCGATCGCGGTCCAAACACCGGCGGGATGGGAGCATATAGCCCGGTTGCGCTGGCCACTCGTGAACTCCTCGAGCGGATCAGGCGGGAAGTGCTGGAGCCGATCCTGGCAGAGATGCAGCGGCAGGGCACTCCCTTCTCCGGGGTTCTTTATGCCGGCCTGATGATCGACCAGGCTGGGGCGCCGTCGGTAGTGGAGTTCAACTGCCGTCTAGGCGACCCGGAAGCCCAGGTAGTACTTCCGCTCATTTCGGGCGGGCTCAGCGAGGCATTCCTGCGTGTGGCGCAGGGGAAGGCGCCCAGCCGCCTGACGATCAGTGGCAGCGCGGCAGTGACTACCGTGATTGCATCGCCCGGATACCCCGATGCACCGGAGACCGGTGCGGTGATCGTGCTGCCCGAGCGGCCACCGGAGGGCGTGACATTCTTTCACGCCGGGACGATTCGGGGAGGCGACGGAGTGCTCCGGGCTGCCTCCGGTAGAGTATTGACCGCAACTGCGGTTGCGCCCAGCTTCACCGACGCGCAACGGCTGAGCCGGGAGGCAGCAGAGGCAGTGCGCATGGAGGGGAAAGTCTTCCGCCGCGACATAGGCTGGCGCGAGGCGGCCCGGCTGGATGAGCGGAGCGCGGCGGCCATAACCCGATGAGACGTTGTCTGGCCATCACGAAGCGAACGGCTACCGTCACGGTGTGACGGACTCTGATGCCCGAGCTCCCCGAAGTCGAAACCATAGTTCGCGATATACGCCCTGCACTCGTTGGCCGCCGCATCGGACGCGTCAGGCTCAGCCATGATGACGTGCTTCGTGGGGTGACCCGCCGCCGCCTTGTCCGCCGGCTCACAGGCTCGACGATCCGCAGCGTTTCGCGCCGGGCCAAGCACGCCGTTCTCGAGCTGGATACGGCCCGTTTGATCGTTCAACCGGGCATGACCGGTTCCCTGATAGTACATCGAGGCGCCCTGGACCCCGACGAAGCGAGATACGCCGTACTCCGGGCCGAGCTCGGCCGGGGAGAAGAGCTGGTCTACCGCGACGTACGCCGGCTGGGAACCCTGCTGCTGCTGAATCCCAGAGAGTGGGCGCGATACACCTCGGCGATTGGCCCTGAGCCGCTCGATAGCGATTTTACTGTGGAACAATTCGCCAGCATCCTGAGCCGAAGCAGACAGGCAATCAAGAAAGTGATCATGGACCAGCGGCACCTGGCCGGTGTAGGCAACATCTACGCGAATGAAGCGCTGTTTGCCGCCGGCATCGATCCATCGAAGCCTGCGCGCGAGCTCACGGCGGTAAATCACGCCAGGCTGCACGCGGAGATTCGGCGCATTCTGACCGCGGCGATCGTTTCCAACGGCACCACTTTCCGCGATTACCGAACCGGCACCGGTGAACCGGGCAACTTCCAGTTGGAGCTCCAGGTCTACGGGCGAGAGGGTGAGCCCTGCCGTGTGTGCGGAACGCGATTGACCGGAACTCACGCCATCGATGGGCGCATAACGGTGTTCTGCCATCGATGCCAGCATTGAGGGGCAGAAGGCGGGCGCAGCGGGTAGCCCCACTTCCGTCTACTGATCTCGACCAGTTGCTCAAGCGGGTGCGCGCACTCGCGGAGAACCGGCCCGCCGTGTATCAGATGTTCGATGCAACCGGTCGAGTTCTTTACGTCGGGAAGGCCAAGCGGCTTCGGACCCGGCTACTCACCTACTTCAGGGCAACCTACCCCGATGACAAGGCCGCACGGATCCTGTACGCTGCCAGCGAGATCCGCTGGGACTATGTGCCGAGCGAGTTCGCGGCATACCTCGGCGAGCTTCGGCAAATCCGAAAGTTCCGTCCCCATTTCAACCACAAGGGCAACCGGACGCGCCGATCTGTCCTCATCAAGATCGCCGGCGGGCCTGCGCCGCGGCTCTACAGCGGTGGCACAGTCGCACGTGACGACGTCCGATGTTACGGCCCGTTCCAATCCATGTCCCGGACTGGCGAGGCGGTGCGCACCCTCAACGATCTGCTGGGCCTTCGTGATTGCCAGCCCTCGATGCCGGTCATCTTTGCAGGCCAGGGCGATCTCTTTGCCGAGCCGCGTCAGGCCGGCTGCATGCGCCACCAATTCGGTTTCTGCAGCGGCCCGTGCGCAGGGTTTGTGACCGAGCGGGAATACCGGCACCGGGTAGATACCGCGACCGCATTCCTGGAAGGTCGCAGTCTGGAGCCGATGGGACGGGTGGTGGCATCGATGCAAGAGGCTTCCAACAACGCGCAGTTCGAGCTGGCCGCGCGTTGGAGGTCCAAGTTCGAGCAGCTCGAGTGGCTGCTGGCTGCCACCAGTCGAGCCCGCTCGGCCATAGACCTGCTCACCTTTATTTACCGAGACACTGGCGACTACGGTGACGATCGAGTCTACGTCGTGCGGGGTGGGGTTGTGAGGGCCTCGTTTCCGTATCCCAGCACACCAATCGAGCACGAGGCATTTCGAGCTGTGGTGGCGAAGGAGGTCAAGCAGCCTCCCCCTCCAGTGGGGCCTCTGCCGCTGGAGTCAATAGACGAGGTACTGCTGATGATGGCCTGGTTTCGGGCTCACCCCGAGGCACTGCGCCGGACCTCGCCCTACGAGCAGTGGATGTGAGGAAGCGGGGAAGCGGGTAAGCGGGTAAGCGGGTAAGCGGGACAGCAGGTATTCCTCATCCTGAGCCCTCCGACAAACTCAGGTGAACTCCGCGAGGGACACGCCGATGGGTTCGATTCCGCTAAGTAAGTCCACTTGCGGCCGAGCCCAGGGGAAATTTTTGCTTCGCTCAGGCTTAATTGGCTGCTCACTTCCCCCGTTTACCCGCTTCCCCACTTACCCGCTTACCGGCTGTACCCGCGTACCGCCTCACCGCCGCCCAGAGATCCGGTGTGCGCTCCACCATCGTTGGCTGAGGAGTTCCTGGCGGCAGCGGCCAGGCAAACCAGCCTGGTGGATCGTCATCGAAGATCCGGATCGCCAGCCGCGCCGAACGTTTCTCCTCTCCCTGAAACCACACCGGATCGAGCCGTAGCAGCAGGCTCCAGCCGGTGGGTCCATCACGGGTACTCACCTCCCAGCCACCGCCGGACCGATCCCGGCCGAGACGCCAATCCGGGTCTCCCTTGGGCGGCTCCCAGCGTCCATTTCGGCCCCTGAATACGACGCTGCTGTCCACAGCGCGGCGGAAGTACAGCTGGAAGTCATCATGCTGGGGACCGGAGCCACCATCGCCGCGCGTGTCAATGCTCAACACGAAGTCATCGCCCCAGTGGTGGGTGGAGTCCGGGATAGCCGCGGCAACGAAGAAGGTATCCGCAGAGTGAAGGAACCAAACCAGTGCGGAGCCCTGTTTGGTCCGGAGCCGAAGCTGAGGCACTCCGTAACCAGCACTATCGGGGGTGCCCAGCAGTACAGGCGGCAGCGAGATCGCGCGAAACTCGAGCGTGTCGGCCGACGCGAATTGGAGTAACGACAGGACTGAGAGGAGCACGCGCTATTTCGGGTCGAAGTCGAGCAGCGGGACTATGCGGCCCCGGGGTGGAATGCCTGGTTCCAGCTCCAGTATTGCCACCGATGGTGGAAGCCTGAAACGGCGCGCGCCGGCTCCTCCTGGATTGAGGACTGTGACGACCACATCGACCACAGTCAGAAGCGGCCGGTGAGTATGTCCATAGACGATGATCTGTGCGTCGGGAAATGCCGCATTGAGCGCCTGAGGTGTGGGGCTGCCGAACTGATCGCCATGGGTCACCACGATATCGAATCCATCGAGGCGCAGCGTCGCGACCTGGGGAAGGGTCCGGCGCAGCTCAGCACCATCGGTGTTGCCATAAACCGCGGTGGTCGGAGCCAACGCCTGCAGTTCGGTGAGTATGCCGGAGTTTCCCACGTCGCCGGCGTGCAGGACGTGGTCTACTCCGGCAAATGCATCGAAGACCTCGGGCCTCAGGAGCCCATGTGTGTCCGAGATGACACCCAGGCGCATCGGGTCGGGAGCCCCGCTACTGCCGCAGCGCGAGTGGAGGCGCGACCTTGTCGATGAGGCTGGAGAAGGCTCCCAGCACCTCGTTCGCCTGGAAGTTGCAATGTCCGTAGCGTTCCACCGGCAGCTGGGTAAGTCGCGCCATGGCGCCGGCCTGGCCAACCTTGGCCGCGTACAGAGGCTGCTGTTCGTACGGTACGATGGGATCCCCCGTGGTATGCAGGGTGACCACCGGCACCAGAAGATTTCCAGTGGTTTCGAACTCGTTCATGGCCATGAGCGCGGATGGCTCCGCAGTGTACCGGGCCACTCCCGCATTCAAGGCGGCATCATCGCTGGAACCCGAATAGATGCGGGCTGAGTTGTCGAACGGCTGCCCGGTGAGCCGCTGCTGAGCATTGGCGGTGCCGACCACGTTGTACCAGAGTATGCCGACAGCAGTGATGGCGATGGCGACTACGTCGTCGCGCTCGGTGGGGGCGCCGGTGATATTGACCAGCTCGCGGGCTGCCGCAGGATTGGTCACCAGTGCGAGGACCACCGCTGGTGCATACCTCGACTCCCACTCATTGCTTACTGCAGGAGGAATGCTGACGGCTGTTCCCGGGATAACCCCCGGAAACAGGTAATCGAACACCACCCGGAAATGGACGAAGTAGTCGAGCTGGCCCCGCAAACTCCCGACCGGACCACACGCGGACAGGGCGCCATCAAACCGATCGGGGTGCCGCTCGGCGGCCAGTCCGGCAACCATTCCTCCCTCAGAGACACCCACCAATAGCGTGCGGCCCGGGTCCGGCCGGTAAAGCCGCCGCACTGTGGCTTCCAGCTCGACCATGTCCTCCACACCTTCGGGACCGACCAGACCGTTGGTCCGATAGCTCGTGGTTGCGTAGGCGTAGCCCAATCCGTTGACGGTGGCTGCGAGGCTCTGACCACCGAGCTGGTCATCCGGAAGCGCCAGAGCGCGATCCGCTGGTACGTGGCCGTGGGCATACAGG
>DATFFX010000354.1:0-2153 GCA_035249825.1 Gemmatimonadales bacterium
CAATCTCCGGCAGTCTCGCGCCGACATGGTCCGGCTCAACAATCAGCTCGAAGCGAAAATTTCCCAGCTCGAGCATGCTCAGGCGCAGCTGGTCCAATCGGAGAAGTTGGCATCGATCGGGGAGATGGCCGCGGCAGTCGCGCATGGACTGCGCAATCCGCTCGCGAGCCTTCGAGCGGCGGCGCAGGTGGTGCGCTATCACCCGGCCGCTCCATCCTCGGCGGAACACCTGGACGCGATTATCGAGGAAGTCGATCGGCTCGACCGACGCATCAGCCACCTGTTGAGCTTTTCCCGTCCGGCTCCATTTCACCCGCTGAGCGAGAGCGTTCCCCGTCTGGTTGAGGGTCTTCTGCCGGCCTTTTCGAAGCTGTTGGAGGAACGAAGAGTAGAGCTGGAGCTGGATATTCCAGCCACGCTCCCTGAGGTACGGGTGGACCCGATGCAGATGGAACAGGCTCTCATCGAGATCGTCTCCAATGCCCTGGACGCCATGCCTCAGGGGGGCCGTCTTCGTATCAACGCATTGGTCAGGAGCCACGATTTCGGAGATCAGGTCGTGATAGAGATTTCCGATACCGGTGCGGGTATCACCGAAAGCGCGCTCCCATCTGTCTGCGAGCCCTTCTTCACCACCAGAACGGAGGGCACCGGGTTGGGCCTGGCCATCGCCAAGCGCTACATCGAGCAGAACGGAGGCCGGCTGGAGATCAGGAGCAGACCGGGGGCTACCACCGTGAGCCTGAGCCTGCCACTCTCGGACGGCAAAGTGGGAGCATCCTCGTGAGCGGCTCCACGGTGTTGATCGTAGACGACGAGCGGACCCTGGCCCGTGCCATCAGGACGTTCATGGCCGAAGCCGGCTATGAGGCGGAGATCGCAAGTGATGGGGAGAAGGCGCTGGAACTGCTCGAGACACTCAAGCCCGACGTCGTCTTTGCGGATGTGCGTCTACCCGGCATCAGCGGCATTGATCTGCTCAGGCGGATACGGGACTTCGATCCCGCGATTCCGGTCATCATTATGACGGCCCACGGAACTATCGAAGGCGCGGTCGAGGCCGTGAAGCTGGGCGCATTCGATTACATGAAGAAGCCGGTAGATCTGGAGGAGCTGAAGCTCCTGGCTGACCGCGCACTCGAGAACGCGGTGATGAAGCAGGAGCTATCCTATTATCGCCGGCGAACCGCCACCGGGATCAGCTTCGCAGGCATTCTCGGCAATTCTCCCGCTCTTCAGGGCGTGATGGACCAGGTGCGGCAGATCGCAGCCCTCGACGAGACGCCTCCAGTGCTGATCACCGGCGAGACGGGCACCGGCAAAGGCCTGGTGGCGCGCACGCTTCACAATTCAGGGCCGCGCGCCGCCAAGCCGTTCATCGATGTCAATTGTACGGCGCTTCCCGCCAACCTCATGGAGGCCGAGCTTTTCGGCCATGAGCGCGGTGCCTTCACCGATGCCAAGGAATCCAAGATCGGCCTGTTCGAGGCCGCCGAAGGCGGATTCCTGTTTCTGGACGAGGTGGGGGACCTGGAGTTGACCCTTCAGGGCAAGCTGCTGCGGGCCATCGAGGACCGAACCGTCCGCCGGGTGGGCGGGATTCGGGACCGGAAGATCAACGTGCGGATCCTCGCGGCCACGAACCGGAACCTGGAGAACGAGGTTCAGTCGAACCGCTTCCGCAGTGACCTGTACTTTCGGCTAGCGGTCATCCTGCTCCACCTACCGCCGCTGCGCGAGCGGGGCGATGACGTGCTGATTCTGGCAGAGCACTTTCTTCGGCAGTTCAGCACCAAATATGGAAAGGCGGTGCGCACGATCGACGCCAGAGCCCGGGAGGTGTTGCTGTCATATCCCTGGCCCGGAAATGTGCGCGAGCTGAGCCACGTCATCGAGCGGGCAGTGCTCTGGAGCAGGGATGCTACCCTGAACGTCGAACATCTCTCCCTCGCGGCACCCATGAAGGTGGCTCCTACTACGGGAGACGGCACGCCTGAACCGGAGCACGATGACGCGACCGCAGATGGCCCCATGGTTGAAGGCTCCGATCTGACGCAGGTCGAGCGGGCCATGATCGAGCGTGCCATGCGGGACGCAGGCGGCAACCAGACTCGCGCAGCTCAGAAGCTGGGGATCTCCCGGGATACCCTCCG
>DATFFX010000355.1:0-10457 GCA_035249825.1 Gemmatimonadales bacterium
TGCGCGAGCGGGCCATGTACTCCCCGTCGGAGGAGGACCGCTACAAGGTCTACATCATCGACGAGGCGCACATGCTCACCCGCGAGGCGTGGAACGCGCTCCTCAAGATCCTCGAGGAGCCGCCGCCGCGGGTCATCTTCGTCTTCGCCACCACCGAGCCCCAGAAGATCGCCGCGGCCGCGGCGCCGGTGATGTCGCGCTTGCAGAGATTCGATTTTCGGAGAATTGGACCAGCGGCCATCAGCCAGCGGCTCCGCCAGGTCCTCACCGCCGAAGGCATTGCTGCCGACGATGATGCCTTGACTCTCATCGCGCGTCACGCCGATGGGGGCATGCGGGATGCTCTTTCGGTGCTGGATCAGTGCTTGAGCTTTGGGGAGGGCGCGGTCACGGCCGATCGGGTGCGTGAGGTGCTCGGCTTGGTGGACGACGAGCTGTATGCTGAAGTCTTGCAGTTGGTGGTGGAGCAGCGGCCCGGCGGGGTGTTTCCCCTGGTCGACAGGCTTATGGATGCCGGTGTAGACCTCGCGGAGTTCATGGCAGGAACCGCGGAGGTGCTGAGGGGTCTGCTCATGCTTCAGGTCGGTGCCCGTCCTGAAGGACTCACAGAGGCGCTGCGTGCCTCGCTCGAAGGTTACCGGGATCGCCTGGAAGCCGGCGACGTGCTCCGGATGCTTCGCCTTTTGGCTGATAACGAGATGGGCATTCGACGGAGTGTAAACCCTCGCCTGGTAGTGGAGACCCTGCTTCTGCGCTGGGTCATGCTGGATCGCATGGTAGACCTGGAGCAGGTGATTGGAGCGGGGCAGCGGGGCGGCGGGGCGGCCGGACCGCAGGGAAGTAAGAGCACACTCACTGAACAGGTCGAGCACCGACCAAATACCCTGCCGCCCGCGAGCTCATCTGTCTCACGGCCCGGCGGCTCCGCCGCCCTGCCTGCGGCCCCGCCCGCCCCCAGCCGCAGCGTTGAGGCGGTCCGTGCCGCCTGGCCCGCCGTTGTGGCCGCCACCCGGGCGCAGAGCCGATTTCTCGGCGAGGCGTTGGCGGCTACTCAGCCGGCATCATTGGAGCTACCCTGGCTCACGGTGCTCATGACCGAGCCGAATGCCCTGTTCGCCGACCGGCTCCAGGAGGAGGCAAGTAAGGTTGAAGCGGTGCTGAGCCGAAGCTTGGGTGAGCCGGTGCGTCTCCGGGTCACCTCTGGCGAGGGCCTCGGCGCCGCTGGATCGGCCAAGCCCCGGCGGATGTCGGAATCCAGCCTCAAGGCCGAGAGGTTGCGTGAATTCCGCTCGAAAGATCCGGCTCTCGACACGGCTGCTGATGCGTTAGATTTGGAGATAGTGGACTGAACGGTCCAGGGCCGAGGTTCGAAGATCCAACTCGACTCTAGATCATCGACTCTCAGCGCAGATTCTTGCGGTACTCTTACAATTTCCTACTTGGACTCATATGGCAGGACTACCCGATAGTATGGCAGACCTCCAACAGCTGTTTCAGCTGGGTCAGCAGGTGCAGGGGCGGCTTCAGCAACTCCAGACCGAGCTGGCCACCCGCACTATTGAAACCTCCGCGGGCGGTGGAATGGTCAAGGTCACCGCTGACGGTCGGGGGACCGTACGGGCTGTGTCCATCGATCCGGCGGTGTTCCAGGAGCACGACGCCGACTTCCTCAGCGAGCTGGTGCTCACTGCGGTCGCCGAGGCCCAGCGCCGTGCGGCCGAGATGCTCCAGGCAGAGATGCGGAAAGTCCCCCAGCTGCCTTTCACGTCGCCTTTCTGACCGGTGGGCGCGATCGAGGAGCTGATTACCGAACTTGCCAGGCTCCCGGGAATTGGCCGGAAGACGGCCCAGCGGCTCACTTTCCATCTGCTCCAGCAATCACCTGAACAAGCTCACCGGCTTGCGTCCGTCCTTGCCTCGGTGAGCGAGCGGGTCCGTCCGTGTGAGGCGTGCGGCAATCTCACCGAGGAGCAGCCGTGCGCTATCTGCCGGGACCCTCGCCGGGATCGGACCCTTATGTGTGTCGTCGAGGAGCCATCGACGGTCGGAGTGGTCGATCGATCAACGGACTTTCGAGGCCACTACCATGTACTCGGCGGCCGGCTCTCACCACTGGACGGCGTAGGTCCTGAAGCGTTACGCATCGACCGTCTGGTGCAGCGGGTTCGGGATGGCGGTATCCGCGAGGTCATCCTGGCGACCAATCCGTCGATGGAGGGTGAGGTGACGGCTACCTACATTCAGCAGCAACTGGCTGGGCTCGACGTTCGGGTAACCCGGTTGGCGCGGGGTCTCCCTATGGGCGGCGATCTCGAGTATGTGGACGGCGTTACTCTCGCGCATGCGCTCTTTGCGCGGCAGGACCTCGGCTGATGCGCTCTCGTGCGTGGATCTTCGTCGGCGGAATGCTCGCCGGTGCCACAGCTGGCTGGTTATTGGGACAGCAGCGGTTCAGCTATCACCGTCGGGACCTGTTCAGTCCGCGGCCTCTCCGCCGGCTCGCCGCGCTCGGGTTTTTGGCGGGCCAGGATGGGGTGGACACGGTACGGCTCCTGAGAGATTATCTCGCCTGGGAACGTCAGCCGATGCTCCGGCGCAGAGCGGAGGCCATCCTGCGGCGGATGGAAACGTCTCTCGTATGAGGTCGGTCCGATGAGCGGAGCGTCGAGCTGGTCGTTCCGGGAAGAGGACGCCAAGCGTATTCAGTCGATTCTGAGCGGTTTTCTGGGAGAGTCCAATGCCAGGACCGCTCTCATCGTCGACCGCACCGGACAGATGGTCGCCACCGTCGGCGAGGCCCCCGCGTTCGATCCCACTGCATTCGCGTCCCTGACAGCGGCCGATTTCAGCGCCAACGATCAGCTCGCGAGAATGCTTGGCGAATCGGAGTTCGGGGCACTCTTCCATCAGGGTGAGCGCGAATCGATGTACCTGGCGGACATCGCCCGCCGCGTCATCCTGGTGGTGCTCTTCGACAACCGTACCACGCTGGGATTGGTCAAGTTGCGAGTGAAGGGCGCGGTGCTGCAGCTGACTCAGGTGTTTACCGACATGTTCAACCGCGACGGCACCAGTGCACCAGGCGTTGAATCCGATTTTCTGGGTGAGGCAGAGGACGAGATCGACAAACTCTTCGGAGCCTGAGGGCAAGTAATCCATGTCGATGATCAACTACGCCTCGCGCGAAATCAACTGCAAGCTGGTCTATTACGGTCCGGGTCTGGGTGGGAAGACCACCAATCTGGAGCACGTCTACAACAAGGTCGCGCCCGCCTCGCGTGGTAAGATGATTTCTCTGGCAACCGAGACTGAACGGACCCTGTTCTTCGACTTCCTGCCGGTAGACCTCGGTACGATCCGAGGATTCAAAGTGAAGTTTCACCTCTACACCGTGCCTGGGCAGGTGTACTACAACGCGTCCCGCAAGCTCATTCTCAAGGGGGTCGATGGCGTCGTTTTTGTCGCTGACAGTCAGATCGAGCGCATGGACGCGAACATCGAGGCCATGCAGAACCTCTATGAGAATATGACCCAGCACGGGTATGACGTGACCCGGATACCGTTCGCCATTCAGTACAACAAGCGCGATCTCCCCAATGCGGCCTCCATACCGGAGCTGCAGGCGGCCCTCAATCCCGGATGGCCGGTTACCGAGCCGGCGAAGCAGCGAGCCTTGCCCGATCCTCACCACGACTCCGAGTACCTCATTGCCCAGGAGGACGGGCAGTGGGTGGAGCGGGCGCCGTACTTCGAAGCCGTGGCTCTGACGGGCGAGGGTGTTTTCGACACGCTCAAGGGCATCAGCAAGAACGTCGTCAAGACGCTGGGGTAGCCGGCGCCATGTGGACCCTGCCGAACATCATCACGCTCATTCGTATCTGCTTCACGCCTGTCATCGCGCTGCTGCCGTTCATCGAAGGTTACTGGCCCAAGCTCATCGCATTCATCATTTTCCTCATTGCGGCGGTAAGCGACATATACGATGGCCACCTCGCCCGCAGCCGGAACGAGGTAACCGATCTTGGGAAGCTGCTGGATCCTATCGCCGACAAGCTGCTGCTGTTCGCAACCCTCATTCCGATATACTGGATCTCCCGCCAGCGTCACGACCTGTACGACATTCCGATCTGGGGCAGCATCCCCTTATGGGTTTGCCTGCTGCTCATCGGCCGCGAGCTGGCCATGACCGGCTTCCGCTGGTGGGCCAGCCGCCGCGGTGTCGTGATTCCGGCAGGGAACGCGGGCAAGCTGAAGACCACAATCCAGAACGTGTTCGTGGGAGCGGTCATTCTATGGTTTGCCTTCCGCGACGCACGCAAGCCGCTCGGCTGGGAGCACAATCGCTTCGCGGAGTTCTGGAATGAGTTCCACGGTGGATTCGTGGCGGTCACCCTCGCCGTTGCCGCTCTGCTCACCGTCTACTCCTTCGCGCTCTACCTGTACCGCAATCGCCGATTGTTTTCCAATCGGGTTCAGTAGTCTCCTGCCATGAACATCGAGCTCGTCACCATCGGTACCGAGCTGCTGCTCGGGATGACTGTCGACACTAATGGCGCTGAGATCGCGCGCGAGCTCGCGGCTTACGGCATCCGTGTGACCCGGCGAACGTCGGTGGTCGATCGTGGCGACGAGATCCGGGATGCCGTGGGGGAAGCTCTGCGCCGCACCGGCGCCGTGCTCACCACCGGTGGCCTGGGCCCTACGCGGGACGACATCACCAAGAAGGTGGTAGCCGATCTGTTCGGTGCCCCACTCGAGTTCGATGAGACCGTCTGGGCCAGTCTGATCGCCCGCTTCGCCGCGCTGGAACGGAAGCCGGTCGAAAGCAATCGCAGCCAGGCTGAAGTGCCCCGCGGCGCAACGGTTCTGCCGAATCGGTGGGGCACGGCGCCGGGCCTGTGGCTGGAAGGTGAATCTGGACTGGTGATCATGCTCCCGGGGGTTCCCCACGAGATGCGCCGGCTGCTGGAGCAGGAGGTTCTCCCCCGATTCGCCCAGCGGGGCACGCCATCCGTCATTCGATCGATCCTCGTGCGGACCACTGGCGTTCCCGAGTCTACGCTGGCCGAGCGGATCGGCGACATCGAAGACGAGATCGCCCCGATCACGTTGGCCTACCTCCCCGGTGTGGATGGTGTTGATCTTCGACTGAGTGCATGGGGGCTCACGGTGGAGGATGCCGACCGCCGGCTCAGTGACGCTGCCGGATTGGTCCGCGAACGTGGTGGGAAGCACGTGTATGGTGAAGGCGACTGCAATCTCGCGGCCCTGGTGCTCGACGAGGCTCGGGTCCGAGGGTGGCGGGTGGCAGTGGCCGAATCGTGTACTGGAGGGCTCGTGGGAGCGCGGCTGACCGACGTACCAGGCAGCTCCGATGTATTTGTCGGCGGAGTAATCGCCTACGACAACGCGATAAAGACCGAGCTCCTTGGCGTTCCCGAGACCCTGCTGGCCCAGCACGGAGCAGTTAGCGAGCCGGTTGCACGAGCGATGGCGGAGGGCGCTCTCCGGCGGTTCGGGGTGAATGCGGCCATATCGGTGACCGGTGTGGCCGGGCCGGGTGGGGGCTCGCTGGAAAAACCGGTGGGTACAGTATGGCTGGCTTATGCTATGGAGGGAGCCGTTGAGGCGCGCCGCAGCATTTTTGCGGGAACTCGGCAGGAAATTCGCGCTCGTGCTGCGCAGGCGGCTTTGTTCTTCCTTTACCGGCGGCTCGCCACCCGCTCAGACATCATAGAACCAATCCGGCGGTAAGATCTCCGGCCCCCATCCTGAATCGTGCTGTTATCTGCCAGTCTGACACTACAGCCGGGCACGTGGGTTGCTATATCTTTCCGGGATCTCAGGCGAGTGAGTGCATCAAGTGACTGAAAAAACCGACCTTAGCAACGATACCGAGGCAGACGCCGAAGGCGCCAACACCGACGCGGCCGACATCGCCTCGACCGATATGAGCGCGGAGCCATCCTCCCGGTCCGAGAGCACCCAGCCGACGTTCCGGGGCGGTGAGGAAGGAAAGCAGGAAAGTGAGGTCGCCGAGCTGAAGGACCGGCACCTCCGGCTGGCAGCCGAGTTCGACAATTACCGGAAGAGGATCAACCGCGAACGAGCCGAGCTGAGTGATCGGGCTCAGGCCAGTTTCGTGGCCAAGCTGCTCGACGTGCTGGACGACATGGACCGGCTGGTTGCCAGCGACCCCGCGACGCCGCTTTCAGCGCTCCGGGAAGGACTCAGCGCGGTGGATCGGAAGCTCTCAAAGGCGCTCGAGGATGCCGGCGTGGAGCGGATCGACCCGGTTGGTGCTCCGTTCGACCCCACGGAGCACGAGGCGGTCGCAACGGTGCCGGCCCCTGATCGTTCACGAGACCAGCAGGTCAGCGCGACGTTCCAGCCGGGATACCGGTTCAAGGGAGTGCTGGTGCGTCCGGCCAGGGTGCAAGTGTATTCCGACCAGGGCCAACACTAACGTGGCTGCGAAGGACTTCTATCAGGTCCTCGGGGTGTCGGACTCGGCCAGTCAGGACGAGATCAAGAAGGCATACAGGAAACTGGCCAAGCAGTATCATCCGGATGCCAACCCGAACAATGCCAGTGCGGCTGACCGATTCAAGGAAATCTCCGAAGCACACAGCACCCTCTCTGATCCCGAGAAGCGCAAACATTACGATCAGATGCGCCGTTACGGCGCGTTCGATGGGATGTCGCGCCGCCCGGCCGGTGCCGGAGCCCGGCGGGGTCCCGGCTCCGGGGGCATGGGCCCCGAGGATACGCAAGGCTTCGACTTCGGAGACCTCGGGGGGCTGGGCGACATCTTCTCCTCGATGTTCGGTCGGGGGCGGCGCTCCCCCGCTGAGGAAGCCGAGGGCGACACCCTGGAGGCAGTCGTCGAAGTCCCGTTCCGCGTGGCGATGCTGGGGGGGAAGATCCCCGTGACCCTGCCGGTCACGGAAACCTGCCCAACGTGCAGTGGAACCGGCGGGGCTCGAGGAGCGACATTCTCGACCTGTCCCGAGTGCCAGGGCCGAGGGACCATTTCGTTTGGCCAGGGCGGCTTCGCCGTGAGTCGTCCCTGCCCTCAGTGCCGGGGCAGGGGGAAGGTGCCATCCGAAAAGTGCCCAACGTGTCGGGGCGCGGGAGAGGTCCGGACCGAACGCAGAATCTCGATTACGGTGCCTTCCGGTACTGAGACGGGTTCCCGGGTACTCCTCAGGGGTCAGGGTCAGCCGAGCCGACCCGGAGGTCCTGCGGGAGATCTGGTCATCACCTTCCAGGTCCAACCGGACCGCTTCTTCCGGCGTGAGGGCCTCGACATTGTCGCCGACGTGCCGATCAACCTGGCTCAGGCCACCCTCGGTACCCGGCTCAGGGTGCGCACGCTCGACGGCAAGAAGGTGCTGTTAAGGATCCCGCCCGGTACTCAGCCGGGACGCAGGTTTCGTATCCGGGGGCAGGGAATCGAAAAGAACGGCAGGAAGGGAGACCAGCTCGTGGGAATCCAGGTAACCGTGCCCGACAAGCTGACGCCGGAGCAGGAAGAGCTGATGAAGAAGTTCGCCGAGTCCGCAGGGCTGCCGCATTGAATATTAGCCGTTAGCTGTTGGCCGTTAGCCATTAGCTGTTAGCTAATAGCTAATAGCTCGTAGCCTGATAGCTCATAGCTAATAGCTTATAGCTAGTAGCTCATAGCTGACAGCTCCTACTCCCCGCGCGGTAGCCGGCCGGCGTCGTACGGCCGCGTCGCCTTTTCCGGCAACAGCAACGCCAGCATCATGCTCACCAGCCCCACTACAAGACCTGCCCAGAACGCAGACCAGAAGCCGGTCACCGTAAACCCCAGGTTCCAGCTCTCCGAGAGCCAACCGGTAACGAGCAGCATTAGCGCGTTGATCACCAGGGTGAAGAGCCCCAGTGTGAGGACGATCAGCGGACACGTCAGAATGGTCAGCAGTGGGCGCAGTACGCTGTTGACGACACCGAAAACTGCCGCCACCAGCAGCAACCGATCCACCCCTCCGGTAAAATCCAGGCCCGGAACGATGCGAGCTGCCGCCCATAGTGCCACGGCATTCAGCAGCCAGTGAAGTAGAAGCGACCGCACCTGGTTCAGCCGATCACGCCGCCCCCAAGGACGCGGCCCTGGGATCCGTAGAGAACTCCGGACTGACCGGGAGTAATCGCTCGCACCGGAGCGGACAGCGCCAGGATCAGAGAATGGCCTTCCCGGTCAACCACGGTGGCGGAAACGGCGCGGGCCCGGTATCGGAGCTGCACCAGGCAGGTGTCACCGGCCTCGAGCCCGGGTACCAGCCAATTCATCTCGTCCAGGCGAACGCTATGGCCGGCGAGATCTTCCACGCCTCCTACCACGACCTCTCGCCGTTCCGGACGTATGCCCACGACATAGCGGGCTGACCGCGATCCGCCAGGCAGCCCCCGACGCTGCCCGATAGTGTAGCGAGCGTACCCGCGATGCTCGCCAATCACCTCACCCGTCGTGGTCACGAGAGGACCGGGAGCAAGTGCCGGAGCGTGGGCAGGCAAATGCCGCTCGAGCACGGACGCGTAGTCATCGTTGGGAACGAAGCAGATCTCGACCGATTCCTTTTTCTCCGCGGTCGTAAGGCCCAGCCTCCGGGCATAACCCCGGGTCTCTGCCTTCGACATCTCACCTACCGGTGTCAGCATCCGGGCAACGACCCGCTGGTCGATGCCCCAGAGGAAATAGCTTTGATCCTTGGCTGGGTCGCTGGCGCGGTAGAGTCCACCAGCGCGAGCTACAGCGTAATGGCCGGTGGCGATGTACTCGCAGTCGAGGGCGTCGGCATGGGCCAGCAAATCGCGGAACTTGGTGAAAGAGTTGCAGCGAACACAGGGGATCGGTGTCCTGCCGCGACTGTACTCACTCACGAAGTTCTGGATGACGTACAGGTTGAAGCGGTCCTCGAGGTTGAGGACGTAGTGCGGTATGCCGATCGCGTGGGCCACGTCCCGGGCGTCGTTGATCGAGTCGAGCGAGCAGCACGGGCGATCGGGGACCTCATCGCCATAGCAGAAGAGCTTCATCGTGGCGCCTACGACGTCGTAGCCCTGCTCGACGAGGCGCGCGGCTGCGACGGAGCTGTCTACACCGCCCGACATGGCGACCAGCACTCGCGAGCGACCAGGCTCGTGCTCCCATGCTGGCGTGCCAGCGAGCTGATTATGCACGACCGAGAACTCCGGCAAGCTGACGCACCTTGGCCACTACACCGGGGACGACGTCCGCTGCGCGCTGCACGTCCTCAGGAGTGCTTTCGCGGCCGAAGCTGAAGCGAATGGCTCCCAGAGCCAGTTCGCGTGGCACTCCCATCGCTACCAGAACATGGGATGGTTCCACGGCGCCGGTGGAACAAGCCGACCCACTCGACGCTGCGACACCGGCCAGGTCGAGGTGCATGAGCAGTGCCTCACTATCCGCGCCGGGGACCGAGACGCTTAGAAGATGTGGTGCCCGCGGGCCGCCTTCGGCGTTGATCACGAGGTCGGGCACCGCTGCCTTGAGCCGGGCCGCCAAAGTATTCCGAAGGCCGCACAGACGCTCGGCAAGCGAGGGCTGTTCGCTCACGGCCAGCTGGGCGGCGCGCCCTAGTGCCACAGCTCCCGCCACGTTTTCTGTCCCCGGTCGAATACCGAACTGCTGACCTCCGCCATGAAGAATGGCTTCAACCGCTTTCCGGTCTCGAACCACCAGCGCGCCGATCCCCTTGGGTGCCCCGATCTTGTGTCCTGAGATTGTAAGCAGTGTGCACGAAAGCTCGGCCACCGAAACCGGTATTTTGCCCACGGCCTGCACGGCATCGGTGTGAAAGATGACCCCCTCATCCCCACAGCGTGCGGCAATCTCGCCAACCGCCTGGATAGTACCGGTTTCGTTGTTGACCCACATCACCGAGACCACGGCAGGCTTTTCAGCCAGTGCCGCATCCAGAGCCTCGAGGTCGAGCTGGCCGCTGCCATCGACCGGCAACAGGATCTCACGCCCGCCCAGATGGCAGACGGCGTGCGCCGCCGCGAGCACTGCCTTGTGCTCGATGGCAGAGACCGCAGCGCACATTCGGGCGCCTCGATCTCGCGCGGCGAGTGCGGCCCCTACGATGCCGAGGTTGTCGGCCTCGGTTCCGCCGGACGTGAATACCACCTGGCTAGGCTCGGCCCCGAGTGCTTCCGCTACTTGCCGGCGCGCCTGCTCGATTCCGGCTCGCGCCGCGCGACCGAAACGATGAGCACTGGACGGATTGCCGAAGGACTGGGCCGTCAGATACGGTAGCATTGCCTCGAGTACTTCAGGGCGCACCGGAGTTGTGGCGGCGTAGTCGAGATAGACAGGCTGGCGCATGGAGGGAAGATAGTGGCGAAATGTCGGGCGGAGAACGCCTTCGATCCCTGCGGCGTTGTCGCTCCCCCCGCAACGGCGGGAG
>DATFFX010000356.1:0-3169 GCA_035249825.1 Gemmatimonadales bacterium
CTCGAGCCCGATCGGGAGCTTCGCCGTCCATGTCCGGCTACGCCGTCAGCACCAAGGCGGCCACCGCGGTCCGACCGATTGTCGTCATGTGGTGGGGTTCGGGTAGGCTTCTGTCTCGTAACGGCGCCGCCTTGACCCTGCGGCGGCCTCGGGCAGGCCGTGCAGGGAGGCTACCCAAGCTGAAGACAATCCTGGGCCTGATACTGGCCCTCACTGTGGGCTGCCTGGAGGCTGCGGTTAACCGACCGGCCTGAGGGGCGACCGCTCGCCACTCGACGGCACCGCCACCTGACCTGAGCTGTTCGTCAGCCGGCCCTGCCGCCGACGAGCCACGCAGGCGCTCCAGCGCCCGCACCGCTTGGAACTGGGGACGGCAACGGCCTCCGGCTGCGGCGGGTTTCAGTTTGCAGAGAGGAACAAATGAGAATTTCAACTCATCCGCGTGTTCTGGTAACCGGGGCCGGCGGCTTCATCGGCCACCATCTCGTCACGGCGTTGAAGCAGCGGGGCTATTGGGTGCGAGGGGTGGACATCAGCCTTCCCGAGTACACCATGGGGGACGCCGACGAGTTCGAGCTGCGAGACCTTCGCCGCTTTGACGAGTGCCTGCTGGCCACGCGGGGCATCGACCACGTCTATGCGCTGGCCGCCGACATGGGGGGCATGGGGTTCATCTCGGCCAACCATGCCACGATCCTGCGGAACAACGCGCTGATCAACCTCCACACGCTGGAGGCAGCCCGTGTGAACGGCGCTTCGCGCTATCTGTTCAGCTCCTCGGCCTGTATCTACCCCGACCACCTCCAGACCGAGGCGAACGTCGCCCCGCTGAAGGAGGAGGACGCCTACCCGGCCAGCCCGCAGGACGCCTACGGCTGGGAAAAGCTCGTCGCCGAGCGCCTCTGCCTGTACTACACCGGCGAATTCGGGCTCGAGACGCGAATTGTTCGCTTTCACAACATCTACGGGCCGTATGGAACCTACGACGGCGGCCGCGAGAAGGTGCCCGCGGCACTGTGCCGGAAGGTGGCCGCAGTCGAGCCGGGCGGGGAGATCGAGGTCTGGGGCGACGGTGAGCAGACGCGGTCGTTCTGCTACGTCGATGACTGCGTCGAGGGGATCTACCGGCTCATGGAGTCGGACTACCGGGAGCCGCTCAATCTCGGCAGCGAGGAGATGGTGACGGTCAACCAGCTGGCCCGGATGATCGTCGACCTGTCGGGCAAGGACGGCATCACGCTGCGGCACGTCGACGGCCCCCAGGGCGTGCGCGGCCGCAATTCCGACAATCGCCGGCTGCGTGAGGTGCTGGGATGGGAGCCGTCGGTCACCCTACGCCAGGGGCTTGAGCCCACCTACCGCTGGATCGAGAAGCAGGTGGGGTGTCGGAAGCCGCCGTGGGCGGCTGCGGGGCGCTAGACCGATGCAACTCCACATTATTTCGGAGCGGGATGTCGGCCTCTTCTCACTTATTCAACAGGTGATTGCAAATATCCCCTGGGCCGTCGCCGAGCACCGGCTACCTGTCGTCCATTTTGGGAACGACACATGCTACTGGACACCTCATGGCCATCATGGCCGGGAGACGGTCTGGGAATACTACTTCGAGCCGGTCGTTCTCGGGTACCCGGCTTCCAGGATTCCAGAGCCGGTTCGGGCGCTCATAGCTGCCAATCGACCCTCTCCTCACGAGGTGGGCTATCTCGCCGACAGGCATGCTTTCGTGTCCAATCACTTTGGCGACCATCCACATCTACATGGAGCGGCGTTACCGATCCCGTATCAGTGGGACGATCCGCATGACACGGTGCGGCGGGAGGCGAAGATCATCGTTGATGGCTTCATTCGCCCGCGGGCCTACATTCTGCAGAAGGTGGACGACTTCTTCACCAGGCATATGGCTGGGCACCAGCTCATCGGCGTGCACGCTCGGGGGACCGATGCCACCTCCAAGCAGGAGCTCCGTACGTTCCGCCAGGGATCGCTGGTGCTCTCGCGATATGTTGCCGAGATCGAGCGACTGCTGGAGGTCCAGCCAAGGGCGAAGATCTTCGTGGCATCGGACGAGCAATCGTCACTGAATTACCTGGCGAGGGTGTTCGGCTCCCGTGTGATCGCCTACGAGAGTGTCCGACATGACGGTGGTGAGGCGGCCGGACAGGGCCCAACGGGATGGATCATGCCGGCCTATATCGCTCGAGACCGCGATGTGGCCGCAAAGAACGGGGAGGACGCGGTCATCGAGTACCTCTTGCTGAGCCGCTGCCACTACCTGGTCCACAACGGGTCGAGTCTGGCCAGGACGGTCCTGCTGAACGCTCCTCGGCTGCCGCACACCAACACGCATCGCCGGAGGGATCTCGAGTCCGGGAAGCGTGAATCATGACAGCCGTTGGCCGAGAGATGATCGAACGCGTCAAGGCAGACAAGCGGCGGCGAAGGTCGTCACCGAACGACTACCAGGATCGGCCCAGGCTGGCGTTCATCGTCCATTCGTTCAACCGCATGTCCAACATCGAGCAGCTAGCCGGTGGCCTCAGGGGCCTGGGCGAGCACGAGCTGATCGTCTGTGAGGACGGCTCGCTGGACGGTTCCCATGAGAAGTGGATGTCCTATCTGGATCGGCCAAATGATTTCCTGATCCACTCAAACGATCTCCATGAGATCCGGATCCTTGATCGGGCGATCAGGTTCGCCCGCTCAGACATTGTCTGCCTAGTGCAGGACGACGACCTGATCCCTCGTGAGACTGGCTGGCTGGAGGCCGCGCTCAGGCACTTTGGCGACCATCCTGGCCTGGCAATTCTCGGCGGCTTCCAAGGATACGAGAGCTTCGACCCCGATCCCGCGAAGGCAAAGCCCATCTGGGGTGGCGACCAGTTCCGCTTCGTCCACCACGTGAACATCGGGCCATACTTCATTCGTAGACAGCACTACGAGCTGCTCGGAGGATGGGAATACTCATGCTCAGAAGTCGGCGAGCCAGGCATCTGCGCTGACAACGAACTGTGCCTCCGGGCGTGGATGAACGGCTACCAAGTAGGTTATCGCTTCGTCCCCTTCAAAGGACCAGCGGGACACTATCCAGCCGACGGCGGAACCGTGCTGTTCTCGAACGACACGAGGGTGAGAAACGCAGTCCGAAACTCTGACACGATCTTCGAAAAGT
>DATFFX010000357.1:0-7105 GCA_035249825.1 Gemmatimonadales bacterium
CTACCGCCGCTTTACCTACCGCCTCTTCACTTACCGCCTCTTCACTTACCGCCCTACGATATCGGCCGTCGAGCCAGAATCGACCCCGGCTTACGCCGAGCCAGCCATCCATCGATTCCCCAGGTGCGCCCCGCGCGGGCAAGGAAGAACGCCAGCATCAGAAAGAACAGGATCAGGTGGAATCCCTGTTGGCCGGGCGACATCCACTGTGTTGCCAAACCATAGTTGGCCACCAGAACAAGCCCGACCAGAGACGCGAGTCCAGTCAACAAACCCAGCGTCAGCCCGATACCCACCGCCGTTTCACCCCAGGCGGTCATCTGGGCGAAAAGACTGCTGTTCGTCAGAACAGTATTTTCCAGAAAATGCTTGTAGAAGGCGATCGGATTCTCCGATGCCTGCCGGGTAACGATTTTCGGCATGACATCGATCCACCGCGCAGAAACCATCGGGATTGGAAGGACGCCGCCAACCATGACCACAGTCATCTTGGTAATCAGCGACTTGACGAAGTAGAGCCCTACCACGATCCGTAGGACCGCCAGCCACTTAGCTGGGTGGCTCATTGTAGTTGCGCTCCCGCGGAAAGTCGTCATCGGCCTCTGGACCTCGTCAGGTGTGATTGGCTATTAGCTGTTAGCTATTAGCGATGAGCTATTAGCTGCTAGCAAGTATCTAGCTAAAGGCAGTGGCTCATAGCTCATAGCTCATAGCTCATTGCTCATTGCTCATTGCCCCCCTCAAACCTCGACTCCTAGTTCCGAAAACACAAAGGTCCAGCTATCGGTCAGCTCGTCCAGCACCTTGGAAAGCGGCTTGCCGGCCCCATGACCTGCGCGAGCCTCGAGTCGAAGCAGCACCGGGCGCTCTCCGGATGTGGCCGCCTGAAGGCGCGCTGCCATCTTTCGTGCGTGCATCGGGTCTACCCGAGTATCGCTCTCGGCAGTGGCGAGCAGCACCGCCGGGTATGCCACTCCTTCACGCACGTGATGGTAGGGTGAGTACGCGCGAAGCCAGCGAAACTGCTCCGCGTTCTCAGCAGAACCATACTCCGGGATCCACAGGCGGGCGATGAGGAATCGGTGGTAACGAAGCATGTCCAGCAGCGGCACCTGCACCAGAACTGCCCGAAAAAGCTCTGGCCGCTGGGTGAGAACCGCGCCGACCAGAAGTCCGCCATTGGAGCCCCCAGCCGCAGCCAGCCGCTCGGGCCGGGTGAAGCCTTCCCGGATCAGCCATTCGGCGGCACCGACGAAATCGTCGAAGCTGTTTTGCTTCCGGTCCAGAATCCCCGCCCGGTGCCATGCCTCACCGTACTCTCCACCTCCCCGGATGTTTGGGACGGCCACCACGCCGCCGTGCTCCAGCCATAAGAGTAGTGAGCGGGAAAAAGCCGGAGTCATACTGATGTTGAATCCACCGTAGCCGGTCAGATAGGTAGGATTGTTTCCATCCTTGAGCAGATCGACTCGGTGCACCAGGAACATCGAGATCGGCGTCCCGTCGCTGGAGGCATAGCTCACCTGGTTCACCTCGAACCTGCCGGAGTCGATATCAGCCTCGACCTGCTTCCAGAGGGATGCAGCGCCAGTAGTCAGATCGATACGGTAGACGCTGGGCGGGAGGGTGTACGTCGAAAAGCCGTAGAACAGCTCGTGCCCATCCCACTCGGCGCTGGCGCCGAAGAGGCTGCCGAGTGCCGGAAGCGAAACCTCCTGCACCGGCCCGCCGTCCAGGTCGACTATACGAAGCCGTGCCGCGGCGCGCTCGAGGTATCCCAGCGCGAGCCGCTCACGGGCTACGGTCACCGTCTCTAACACGGCATTCTCGCTCGGCGCCACGATCTCGCGCCATGCACTTCGCGCTACCCGCTCCGGGTCGACCACATACAATCGGTAGGTGGGTGCATCGAGGTTGGTGCGCAGGAAGAGGCGGCCGTGCGCGATCTCTCCCTCGAACGAAGCCGGCAGGTCACGAGCAACGGTCACGAACCCGGAGCCAGAAGCGAGGTCCTGGATATATAGATCGGTTTCGTCGAACGTCCTCGCCACAGTCACCAGGAGCCACCGGCCGTCCGGAGAGACGCTCACGGCAGGCCAGTGTTCTTTCTCCGCCGGCTTGAACACCAGCGCATCGCTCTCCGGATCGGCCCCGAGCGCGTGATAGTAGATAGCCCGGTGGTAGTGCTCCTCACCGGCCGGCACCTGGCCGGGAGCCGGATAGCGGGTGTAGTAGAAGCCGAGTCCGTCTGGTAGCCACGCGACCGACGCTGCCCGCATCCGCGGGATACGGTCAGGTAGGTGCACACCGCTATCGAGATCGAGAACACAGAGAACGCTCTGCTCGCTGCCGTCCTCCGACAGTCCGTATGCCAGCAGCCGCCCATCCCTACTGGGGAAATACCAGTCCAGGGCGGTGGTGCCGGCTTCGTTCAATGCATTGGGATCTACCGCGACGAGGTCAGCGCCATCCACCCCACGCCGGCAGTAGAGCACCGGCTGATTCTGCCGCCCCTCTCTGCGTACATAGAGATATCTGCCGCGAGCGGGCGTGGGGACGCTCAGCACTCCGATGGCGAGTAGTTCCTCGAGCCGGCTCCGGATACGCTCGCGTGCCGGAACCGCCGCGAGATAGGCCCCGGTGAGCGCGTTCTGCTGCTCAGTCCAGAGCCTGGTCTCGGAAGAGTCCCCGTCCTCGAGCCATCGGTAGGGATCAGCGATCTCTTCGCCGTGCAGTGTTTCGACTAAGTCGCAGGGACGACTATCGGGATAGGATGGCATGGGCAACTGCTTCACCACAAAGGCACGAAGGACACGAAGTCGATTAAGAAGTCCCTGCTGGAGCTGGTCCACCAAAGTGTCTCGTACGAACGCTCCATGATGAATGCCACAGGAGTAACCATAGAAAAGAGACAAGGTGATTTGCTGTTCTTCGTGTCCTTCGTGCCTTCGTCGTGAAGCAGGTCCTACCGAGCTAATCTCCCAAACTGATCCCCAACTCCCGCGCTGTCACTATCGTATCACTGTCCAGCGGAACGTTCTTGGATTGTCCCACAATCTCCTCCAGCGGCACCTGTTCGATCCCTGGTCCTCTGAGGCCGACCATGACGCCAAATGCTCCTTGGGCAATGGCGCGTACGGCGGCCGCGCCGAAACGGAGTGCCAGCAGCCGGTCGTAGGTGGTAGGTGAGCCGCCGCGCTGAAGATGTCCGAGTACCAGCGTACGGGTCTCTTTACCCGTCGAGTGCTCGATCGCCCGGGCCACTTTGCTTCCAATCCCTCCCAGCCGGTCGACCGTCCCCGGTCCTCTGCGCTCGAGCAGCTCCACCGTGCCGTCCCGGGAGCGGGCTCCCTCGGCCACGACTACGATGCTGAACCGCCGTCCGGCCTCTTCCCGGGCGCGGATCTTCGCTGCGACCTTCTCGATGTCGAAGGGAATTTCGGGCAGCAGAATCACATCAGCGCTCCCGGAGAGCCCGCTGTAGAGCGCGATCCAGCCAGCATAGCGGCCCATGAGCTCGACGACCATCACCCGATCGTGACTCTCCGCCGTGGAGTGGAGCCGGTCGATAGCCTCAGTGGCGGTACTTACGGCGGTGTCGAAGCCGAACGAGCGCTGAGTGCCGCTGACGTCGTTGTCGATCGTCTTGGGGACGCACACGACCGGCAACCCCTTTTTCCAAAGCTCGTAGGAGATCTGCAGGCTCCCGTCGCCGCCGATCGAGACCAGCGCGTCAAAGCCGCTCGCCTGGAAGGCCGCAACCATGTCGTCCGACCGGTCGGTCTCGTGCTCGTTGCCGTCGGCATCCCGCGTCACATAGCGGAATGGATTGCCCCGATTTGTCGTACCGAGAATGGTGCCGCCGAGATGGGTGATGCCGCGCACCTGCGCGGGTCCGAGGGGAACAACACCGTTGAAGCTGAGAAGACCTTCATAGCCACGCTGAATGCCGTACGAACGCCACCCGCGGTGGTGGGCTGACAGCACCACGGCGCGGATCACGGCATTCAACCCCGGAGCGTCACCTCCTCCGGTCGAGATGGCAATGCGCATCGGTCACGTACCACCTCTCAGTTGCTGCAATGCCCTGAGGACTTCTCCGGGCTCAGCGTGCCGGCGTAGCTGTCTCTTGGAAAACACCGGTTTCCCGTCTACCGCCACCTCGAAGACGCCGCCGGATGACTCGATCAGGCGGACCTCGGCGTCGGGATAAGCTTGCGTTATTTCAGCCGCCAAACTGGAGGCTCGAGGTTTATAGTTTCAAACCACACAGTACTGAATGGTCACGCGCATCGTTGAGCACCTTTCACGAGATCCAACTACGGACGCCGCGAATCGTAGTGGCCCCGGAAGATGATGCCAAGGGGAGCATGCGGATGTGATGCCGCTCCTTGTCAGCGTACCCTTCTCCTCGTATCTATTTGTTCCATGCGGACCTATCCACACCCCACCGGGGGGTTAGCCCGGGCGCTGCGGCTCCTGGGCGTTCTTGTGTTGACGCTGTGCGCCGCGCCCATCGTGCAGGCACAGGAGCGCACGTATCTGTTCGAAGTGGGCCTCGCCGGGGGGTACCAATCATACGGCGGCACAACCGATCTGGGGGGGACGTTGGGAGCGTTGGGGCGAGTCGGCGTCTGGCTTCCGCTCCACTTCTCTCTCGAGGCTGAGGGCTCGACCGCCGGCGCGAAGTCGGAAACCTCGGATATCGACGTCAGCGTCAGGACCGGCTCGGTTTCCCTCCTGTACAACATTCCGTTCGGCGACCGAAACTGGGGCTACGGCAAACTCGGCTACGGAGGGACCAAGTACGGAAGCAATTGTGGCGCACCGGGAGCGCGGATCTGTGGCACCACCTCAATGTTCGTAGCCGGGGTGGGAGTTCGGGTAGGGCTTTCTCCGCTCCTCATGGTGAGAGCCGAAGGGGTCCTGCACCCGAATCGGGGAACCACACGGATCCCCACCGATCCTCCGGAGGAGAGAACGGTCAAGTTCTCCAACTACGGGATCAACCTCGGCCTCAGCGTCATGTTGGGCAGCAAGCCGATACCCGACAGTGATGGCGACGGCATCCTCAACAATCGCGATGAGTGTGCCGGCACTCCTGCGGGCGCCCAGGTAGATGGGCGCGGCTGTCCCGCCGACACTGATGCCGACGGAGTGGCAAACGGTCTCGATCGCTGTCCCAATACCGCGCTCGGTGCAACGGTAGATGCCGGAGGCTGTCCCCAGGACAGCGACGGCGACAACATCGCCGACGGGGTCGACAAGTGTCCCGACAGCCCGACCGGGGTTCTGGTGGACTCCAGTGGGTGTCCCCGGGACAGTGATGGTGACACGATCGCAGATGGCCTCGACCGCTGCTCCGACACTCCCGAGGGCGCTACAGTAGACGCGCTCGGCTGCCCCGGCGACGAGGATGGCGACGGCGTGCTCGACGGCCTGGACCGCTGCCCCCGGACTCAGGCGGGAGCCAACGTGAACGCGACCGGGTGCGTACAGGGCCAGCAGGGGAGACAGCCGGCGGCCGCACCACGCGATACCACGCCGGCTCCGCCGCGCACTCCCGAGGTGAGGACGCCGGCGCCGGCCGGGGCTCCCATGATTCTGGAGAACGTCACCTTCAGCACTGGAAGCGCTCGACTTCAGGCCGGCTCCTATGCCGAGCTCGACTCGATAGCAAAGATTCTCCTGGCCAATCCGAGTCTTCGAGTGGAGATCGGTGGCCATACCGATGCATCAGGCTCCCCGGCTGACGACATGCATCTAACGACCCTGAGAGCCGAGGCAGTACGAAATTACTTCGTGGCCAAGGGGGTGCCGTTCCAGCAGGTAGTCGCCCGGGGATATGGAGGTACGATGCCACGCACTCCGGACACGACACCGCGCGGGCGCGCAGCCAACCGCAGAATAGAGCTCAGGCCGCTGCCACCATCTTGACGACCTCCCCGACGGGCGTATATCTGATTCCAACGCCCTTCTCTTCAGGAGCTTGCGATGCACGTCCGTAACAGCGCGGTGGTACTGGCTGTCTCCCTCGTCCTGGCGGTTCCCCTGGCCGCGCAAGGCACGTCATCCGAAGGAGCGTCACAGCCGGCGCCGGCTCTCATCGCCCGGGGCGATAGTGTTTATCACGGATCAGGCAACTGCTACGCGTGCCATGGCTCCAAGGCCGAAGGTCTGGTTGGACCGAGCCTGACGGACGCGGAGTGGATCCATAGCAAGGGCACCTATGAGGAGATAGTCGCACAGATCAACAAGGGTGTACCCAAGGAACAATCCAAGAGCGGCATTCCGATGCCGCCCAAGGGTGGCTCAGCAATCAGCGATGAGGATGTCAAAGCAGTTGCGGCGTACGTCCACTCCCTGGCCGGGAAGCCGGGCTCCTGAGTTCACTCAGAGGCTGAGCGCGGGGCCGCTCACCGCGTTGACAGTGTACCAAACGCCAAAGCACAGGCTCGCCAGCGCGAGCAGGGGAACGAGGGAAGTGACACGGGGTGCAAGAGCCACGCGACTGAACGCGTAACCAAAGGCGCCTGAGACGACGGCCATCGACAGGGCCGTACCCGCAGCGAAGAGTAGCAGTTGGGCCACACCCTGCATTTGACTCGACGCGGCACCAGCCAGCAGGACGCCTATTCCTGCAGACCCTCCCAGTCCATGCACCATGCCGATCCCGAACGCCTCGACGGGCGAGCGCCCCAGCGCCGGGGCGTGTGGATGGGTGTGCCGGGTGACACCGCCGGGATGGCTGCCCTCGTGAAGGTGCGGATGCGCATGGAGGACGCCGTCGTGGCTGTGCGGATGAGTATGGTAGTGCCCGCGCATCCAGCGAATCAGCAGCCGCACGGCGAGCAGTACGATGATGAGGCCCACGGCCAGCTCGGCGCCCTGAAACAGCTCATGGGGCAGATGTTGGGCGAACAGCACCACCGGCAGTCCACATGCCACCAGTGTGGCCGCATGTCCTAAACCCCAGGCCAGGCCGAGCGAGCCTGCGCGCCGCGATCCGTCGCGGTCCCCCGAGAGCACGAGGGTCGAGACTGCCGTCAGGTGATCCGGGTCAGTCGCATGGCGAAGACCCAGCAGCAACGCGGCAAAGAGAGCC
>DATFFX010000358.1:0-2919 GCA_035249825.1 Gemmatimonadales bacterium
ATCCGGTACCGGATCGCGGGCGTCGTGACCCGTGGGGCCGAACAGTGCGCCTGCGGCCAGCCGTTCTCCACCATTCGGGGCACACCGGGCCGGACCAGCGATACGTGAACAGCATCGCGCCGTGATGTGACGGATAGCTCCACCGCCAATCACACGATTGACATTCCTACTGATTCACTCGTAATTATTCGGAGACGGCCGGGCCGGCCGTGCTTCGCCTCGGCCCCACCCCCGCCGCATCCTTCGCGCAACGTTCCTTCGCCAGATCTGGAGCAACGGTATGTCTCCAACGCAATCCATCCCGACTGTCCCGCCGATCGAGGAGCGAGGGTATGCCCACCCCGAGGTGCTCGTCTCCACCGATTGGGTTGCCCAGCATCTCGATGATCCGAAGGTTCGACTGATCGAGTCCAACGAGGACCTGCTGCTCTACGACACCGGCCACATCCCGGGGGCCGTCAAGGTGGACTGGACCAACGATCTCAACGATCCGCTGGTCCGCGACTACATCGACAGCGACCGGCTCCAGCAGCTGCTGCGGTCGAAGGGCATCAACAAGGACACCACCATCGTGTTCTACGGTGACAAGAACAACTGGTGGGCCACCTACGCTTTCTGGGTCCTGAAGCTCTTCGGCCTGGAGCAGGTCCGCCTGATGGACGGGGGGCGGCTCCGCTGGGTGGATGAAGGCCGGCCGCTCACCACCGATGTACCCTCGTATCCGCCAGGCAACATCGTGGTCGGCCGGCGCAACGATGCCCCCGTGCGCGCGTTTCGGGATGAGGTGCTGGATCACGTGAAGCTGAAGGGGCAATTGGTGGACGTGCGGAGCCCGGAGGAGTTCCGGGGCGAGCGGCTGCACATGCCCGAGTACCCCAGCGAAGGCGCACTCAGGGGCGGACACATTCCCGGCGCCCGGAGCATTCCCTGGGCGAAGGCGATCGATCCCGACACCCACACCTTCAGGCCGGCAAGCGAGCTTCGAGATCTCTACGAGAAGGAGAACAAGCTCCGTCGAGACGCCGAGACCATCGCCTACTGCCGCATCGGGGAGCGATCCTCCCACACCTGGTTTGCCCTGACCTATCTGCTCGGCTTCGACGCGGTGCGAAACTACGATGGGTCCTGGACCGAGTGGGGTAATGCAGTGAGGCTGCCGGTGGAGAAGCCGTAGGCCGGGGGGGGCAGCGGGGCAGCGGGGCAGCCGTACAGCAACCCGACTACGGCTATTCGAACAAGGTCCCTTCGGCCGCTCTGGATGAGGAGCTTGTGTTACGAACTGCCCCGCCGCCCCGCCGCCCCGCTAGCGCTCCACTTCGGCCAGCCGGTCGCGCGCTTCGGCAACTGCCGGCTGGAGCTCCGGATCGGCTTCGCCCCAGAGCTCGATGAATCGGCGGTAGTGCCGTGCTGCCAATTCTCGCTTTCCCCGTCGTTCGTAGATTTCGGCTTGCCGGCGGTGGGCCGGCGCCAGGTATACCAGCTCGTAAGCTGCGCGCTCGGCGATCGAGCCGTACCAGCCAAGCGCCTCATCCTCACGGCCCAACCGCTCGAGCAGCTCCGCACGGAAATACCGGTCATAGGCCTCGGAGGCGAAGACAGATGATGCGGCCTCCCAGCCTGCCCGCTCGAGCAGGGCGAGCGCTTCCGCGTCGCGGTTACTGCCGGCCGACACGTGAGCGCGAATGCTCTGGGCCAATGTATGGGCCAACCGTCCAACGGTGGATGAATCCGCGGACTGGCCAAGCGCCCGGGCCTCCCCCACTGCGGCGACGGTGTCGCCGAGCCTGAGATGGAGCAGTCCCAGCCGCTGAAGACGGAGGTACGGATGCAGGCCCGTATGGGCTGTGGTGTGCTCGAATGGGGCAGGCGGCTTGGCTCCGCCATCCCAGCGCCGCACCCACTCTCGCGCTGAAACGATCTCCGGGCGGGGAAGCGGCACGAAGGGCAACGCCGCGAACAACGACCACAGCTCCAATGCCGGTATGGAGTCGAACCTGGCCGCGAGCTCCACCTCGCGTCGAGCCTTGCGCCACTGCCCACGAGCCAGCGCGGCTTGTGCCAGCATGCGGTGTCCGTAGCCCTGCAGATCAGGAGGCTGGCCGTCGCTGGCAAGCAAGCGGCCGAAGCGCTCCGAACCTTCCAGATCGTCGGCCCTGACCGCAACGTCGAGCGCCGTAACTGCGGGCACCCGGGCGGGATCCTCCCGGATCAGCTGGGTGATCCGCTTCTGGCCGGGACGGTCCCCTAAAGCGAACGCCCGAAAAGCGCGGGTTTCAACAACGTCCTCCCCCTGACCGGTTGCAAGTACCCGGGCCACGAGCGAATCGACTTCCTGCCGCTTCCCCTCCAGGTACGCGATTCGGGCCAGGTGGATCAATGCCTCCCCATTGGCCGAATCACGGGCCAGCACCTGCTCCAGTGCGGCACGCGCCTCGACCGAGGAGCGGCCCCGCAGTGGGTTCCCATGGACCAGCACTTCGCCCAGCAGCAGCCACGCTTCAACGTCGTCCGGGTAGTCAGTCACCAGGCCGCGGCAGAGCCGTTCTGCCTCCTCGCCACGGCCCATTCGCCAGGCATGCTGCGCCTCGATCAACCGGCGCTCACGCTCGCCCAGCCGTTCCCCGAATCGCAGCGCCCGCTCCGCTGAGATCTGGGCCAGGTCCGACCGCCCGGCTCGATCTCCCGCATCGCTCAGCCGGTAGTACGCCAGCGCGAAGGTGCTGTCGGCCCGGACTGCGTTCCTGAGGGCCTCGATCGCTTCGGCGTAGCGGCCGTCGCGATAAGCGTACTCCCCCTCGATGTACGACTTGAACGCCGCCAGTGATCCGGTCGTGACCGCAGCCACCCGGGTGAGGCGCTGGTGTGCTTCACCATAGCGGCTCGCAATGAGATCGGCTGCCAGCCGGTCCACCAGTTGGA
>DATFFX010000359.1:0-2410 GCA_035249825.1 Gemmatimonadales bacterium
GCAATGAACCTGCTTCCATCATCGGCTATAGCGTCGAGATGATCCAGGCGTTGCCTGGCAGGAGACGAGCAGGCCGCCGGGTGCAGGCCGCCCGGTGCGCTCCCGGACCCCTTTCCCTTCAGCGCGGGCCCCGATCCACCATCATCTGATGCGGAGGACCCTCGCTACCGAAGGCACCTCCTTACCGTTCAGGATGAAGAGCAGGTAATGCCCGGGAGGTGCCAGATTCCGGTTGTCAGGTGCCGTCACATTCAATCCAGTGCTCGTCCGCACGAACGACAGTTCGTTGAACCTCTGGTTCGAGTCGAACGCGTGCGTCACCGATCCGAGTCGAACCAGGGTCACTCGGGTGATCGATGCGGCGCTCGACGTCTCCACAAAGAAAGACTGGCCGTAGCCCACCGTTGATGGCGCGCTCGAGATCTTTGGACGGGTGCCCTTGAAGAGATAGGGAGGAGAAAAGAGCTCGGCGTCGAAGTGATCGATGCTGCCATCGGCATCGCCGCTTCCGGTGAGGAGAACTCTTCCATCCTTGAGCAGCAGTGCCGTAGAGTGATATACCCGGGGCACCCGGTTACTTGCCAGAGTAGTCCACGTACCCGACTTGGGGTCCCACAGCTCCGCGGCGTATACCGCCCTGCTCTCATCACTGAATGCGGTGCCGCTGGTTCCGCCCAGGACCAGTACCTGGCCGGTTGGGAGTATGGTTGCATTGTGCTGCCGCCTGGCGTGGGCCATCGACCCGGTCCATTGCCACGCCGGGGCCGCCTGGTTCAGGTCGATGATCTCCGCGGTGTTGGTCGTTCGTCCTCCACCTACATACAGAACCTTCCCCGGCTGATACATGACTGCGGAGCCGTAATCCCGGACACCGTAACGCCTGCTCGCGACGGCACTCCACGAGCCGGACCCCGATGTCGAGAGGTATGCGGTCGAGCGATTCTCACCGGCGTAAAACACCTTGCCGTTGGGCGCCAGAAACGTGCGCGGATAATTGGGGAGCACGCGACTGGCTGAAGTGAGTGAGCGCCAGCCCGACCCGGTCCAGACTTCGGGCACGGTGACCAGGGCACCATTCTGTTCCCCGCTGATGGTCACGGCCTGGCCGTTGCCCAGCGTCGTGGTGGTCGGATACCACCGGCCATACGCCATGCTGGGGCGGGATTCCCAGGCCATCGTACCCGGATTGAACAGGTTGGCATCCTTCAATCCGACATGGTCGCTGATGTGCCCGCCATTGACGAGCAGGCGGCCGTCCGACAAGAAGGTATGTCCGCTGCAAAAGAGCCAATCGGGGCTGGAGACGACAGTGAAGGTATTCGTGGACGGGGTCCACACGTACTGCTGCCCGAACTTTCCCCAGCTCAGCACCTTGCCGGTTCGCAGCAGATGCAGGTGCAGTCCGATGTTGAGCCAGGTGAACGGAGCACTCCATCTGCCTGTAGTGGCCTCGGTGCCGACGGCTGCTACCGCCGCCGAGATGGCGGAAGCGCCGCACGATAGATTCTCGTTCTGGCGGGTGACTACCTTCTCATCGTCTCGATACAGTTCTACCGGGCCGCCATTCGAGGTCTCCAGCTCCGTTTCGCTGAAACCAGGATCTCCGCCAGTGCCTTCCCGCAGGGTCAGTCCTCCGGTCTCCTGAGTTCCCACCACTCGATAGGTCACGTGGACGGCGGAGGTGGTGCCATTGATTGCGAGAAACTTGTTCCCGCAGACGTATACCAGATCGATGGGCTGGGGATTGCTGCCGGGAGCTTCTTCCGTGGAAGGCGGTTCGGGGCGCGCCTGCGGTGATTGTGCGCTGTCCACGCAAGATCCGAGGAGGACGGTGGTGGCGAGCGTGAACTTCAGATGAGGCCTCATGACCTGCTCGAAAAAAGGGTGGGGCGGCTGCACGAGCGCGCCATCCGTAGGGGGATCTCTACAGCTTCAGGGCAACACCGGGAGCCGATAAACTGGAAGGCCCGGCGCCTCCCGGTCATAGGCCCGACGTTCTCCCGGTCCTTTCGAGGGAACTGCAACGATTGTACCTCGTACTCCCATGACGCGTCAGTGTCCCGAGACCACTACCCATAGTCCCCACGCGGCCAGCGCTACTCCAGTAATCCGTCCCACCAGACGGCCATTCGGTGCCAGCTTTTCAGCCAGGACGAAAGCGGCGATGACCCCTACCCACAGCAGGTTCATGACCCCGACCACGAAGAGAAGCGTCATCAGCGCCCAGCAGCAGCCGACGCAATAGCTGCCGTGCCGGAATCCCATCAGCAAGGCGCCTGACACGCCCTCGCGCCACTCCGTCGAGATGAATCCCAGTGGACTGCGGCAGTGCGACAGACAAGCGCCTTTGATGGGCAGCCACTGATAGACGCCCGCGATGAGCAGAATTCCTCCGCTGAGCAGCGGGTTG
>DATFFX010000360.1:0-4008 GCA_035249825.1 Gemmatimonadales bacterium
ACGAGACGATGCACGTCCTGGACGGCGAGCTGATCCTTCGAACTCAGCCGGGAGACACGCTCATTGCCCGGCCCTTCAAAGCCGGTGAGACCGTCCACATACCAGCCCGTCTCATTCACCAGATCGAGGCTCTCGTCGATAGCAACATTCTGGAGGCCTCAACACCGGAGCTCGATGACCTCGTTCGGATCCAGGACCGCTACGGAAGAGACTAAGATGCAAGTGATAATCCCCCTGGCCGGTAAAGGCACCAGACTCAGGCCGCACACCCACATCGTGCCGAAGCCGCTTCTGAAAGTGGCTGGCCGCCCGGTCATGGATTGGGTGATGGACCGGCTGGACGGACTCGATGTCACTGAACTGATCTTCATTACTGGCCACCTGAAGGAGCAGGTCGAGGCGTTTACCCGCGCACGCTACCGGACACCGTCGCGCTTCATCGAGCAGAAGGTCCAGGATGGAACCGCAGGCGCCGTGAATCTTGCGCGGCCGCACGTAACGGGGCCGGTGCTGATCATCTTCGTCGATACCGTCTTCGAGGCGGACCTCACGCTGATCAACCGGACCGATGCCGACGGGATCATCTGGGCGAAGGAGGTCGAAGACTACCAGCGATTCGGAGTGGTGGTCACGGATGCGAACGGGTACATGACCCGGATCGTCGAAAAGCCCTCGACACCGATCTCGAAGCTGGCCAACATCGGCCTTTACTACATTCGCTCGATAGACAGTCTCTGGAAGGGAATCGATCATGTGCTCGCGAACCCGGCGAACAAGGGCGAGTGGTACCTGACCGATGCATTTCAGTGGATGATCGAGCACGGCAAGCGAATTCTGACGGCGGAGGTAGGAGGCTGGTACGACTGCGGCAAGCTGGACACGCTGCTGGAGACCAACGAGATACTGCTGCGCAAGGGCGCAGCCCGGAGGTTGGACTTCCCCGGAGTCATCATTCATGATCCGGTTTACATCGAGGACGGGGTAGTGGTCGAGCGGAGCGAAATCGGCCCTAATGTATCGCTGGAATCGGGTGCCCGGGTGGTCGGGAGCCGCCTACGCCACACCATTGTCGGACAGGGCGCCAGGCTGAACGACGTGGAGCTCCATGGGTCGCTGCTGGGGAATCGCGTGGTTATGGAAGGCTTCCGGGGCAGCGCTACGCTGGGAGACGATTCCGAGGTGACGGCAGAGCCGTCATCCTGAGCGACCCTGAACGAAGTGAAGGAGAGCGAAGGATCCCTATAGCGTCCAACTCGGCGGTTGACGATCTCTGTCGCTCGTACCTGGATCTGAAGTACCACTTCGATCCGGCGTCCGGCAGCGCCGCCGGTTTGGTGGCGCAGGACGCCCGGGTCGGCAGCTTCGACAGTGAGAGCGTCAGAGCACATGTCGCGGCTCTGCGCTCCCTGACCGGCGGGGCCGAGGAGCTGGAGACCGAGGAGCTGCAGGAGGAGATCGATCGCAGCGCGCTGCTGGGCGAGATGCGCAGCACGATATTTCGGTTTGAGCATGAGCGCCCGCACGTCCGCAATCCGGGCTTCTGGCTGTCCCACCTGCTGCAGGGACTCCACGCCCTGCTCGCGCGACATGGCTCCGACCTTCCATCACGCACGCCGGCCGTGCTGGCGCGGCTCGAGGCAGCGCCGGGTTTTCTCGAAGCTGCTTGCGAAACCATTGACGACCCCCCCTCGGTATTCGTCGAAACTGCATTGAGCATGCTGGGCGGCGGAGGTCAGTTGGTCGCCGAGCTGGTGGGCATATTCGCTGCCGCCACTCCCGACCTTGCCGGCCAGCTCAAGAGGGCGGGTGAGGCGGCATTGCACTCCCTCGTCAGCTTCGGCGCGACGCTCCGCGACGAGATCGAACCCAGCCCCGATCCGCATGCCTTCGCCATCGGCGAGGAGCAGTTCAGCCGCCGGTTGCATTACGAGCATGCGCTCATGGCCGGCGGTCCCGAGTTGTGGCGCTATGGCCTCCACCTGCAGGAGGAGGTTACCGCCGAGATCGTGGCGCTCGCTGCGCGACTCGACCGGCGGCCCTGGCGCGATGTGGTGGATGAGCTTCGGAACGATGCACCTCCGGCCGATCAGCTGCTCGCCGCGTACCGAACCGAGATTGACCGGGCTGCGAACTTCGTGCTGGAGTATGACCTCGTGACCATGCCCGAGGCTCCGCTCGAGGTGGTGCCGACTCCGGCCTTTCTGGCGTCTCTGGTTCCCTTCGCAGCCTACGAGCCGCCCCCGGTTTATCTCTCCGACCGCACGGGCCGCTTCTACGTGACTGCCCCCGATCCTGCGCTTCCGCCCGAGGCGTTCGCTCAGCAGCGCCGCGGCCATTGCCGGCATGGTATCCCCGCCATGGTGGCCCATGAGGCGTTCCCCGGGCATCACCTCCAGCTCGTCAACGCGCAGGGACTGGACTCGGAGGCGCGCCGGCACATCTGGACTCCGATCATGGTGGAGGGCTGGGCACTCTATTCCGAGCAGCTGATGGGAGAAAAGGAGTACTACGGCAGCGAGGAGGCGAAGCTCTTTCAACTGGTAAACCTGCTCTGGCGTGCCGTGCGGGTCGTGCTGGACGTCGGTCTGCACACGCGGGGAATGACGCCTGCTGAAGCCGTCGACTACATGGTCGAGCACCTTCCCATCGAGCGTCCCAGCGCCGAGGCTGAAGTGCGCCGCTACTGCGCCTGGCCGACATACCAGCTCTGCTATGCCGTGGGCCGGCGGGAGCTTCTTCGCCTGAGAGATGCGTACATCGAGCGGGAAGGCGCAGCCTATCGGCCCCGGCGCTTTCACGACGAGCTGATGGGATACGGCGGACTGCCCGTAAGTCTGGCGAGCTGGGGCATGGGGCTTGCCGAGTGAACGGCCGGAACCGGGGAGGACCGACCGCATGAAGATCACGGTGCTGACGTATCTCGACAGCGAAGACGAGAATTCCAAGGACTATGAGAAGGTCGTTCCCCAGGTCGGCCGTACCCTCCGAAGCCTGGGGCACCGGGTTTCCATCCTCGGTGTGCATGGGGACGTGAAACGGCTCATTGCGGGTCTATCCCGACGGAAGCCCGATCTCGTGTTCAACCTGATGGAGATGTTCGGTGAGAACGTCTTCGGGGATATCCCGGTCACCGGCCTGCTGGACTTGCTCGGCCTGAAGTACACCGGTAGCGGTCCGGGAGAGCTGTACCTCAGCCAGGACAAGGGCCTCACCAAGAAGCTCCTCGCATTCGACGGTATCCTCTATCCTCGCTTCGCCGTGTTCTCGAGGCAGCAGGCGTTCGAAACCGGCGGAAACCTGCGCATGCCGCTCTTCGTGAAACCGCTTCGTTCCGATTCGTCGCTTGGCATCGGTGGCAAGTCGCTGGTGCATGATGCGGTCGCGCTGATGGAACGGGTTACCGCGATCCGTAAGGAGCTCAACGACTCCGCTCTGGCGGAAGAGTACATCGAGGGGCGTGAGTTCTACGTTGGAGTGCTCGGCAACGGCCAGCCCAAGGCGTTGCCTCCGGTAGAGGTTGACTTCACCGGTTTTCCGGAGGGAGTACCCAAGGTGCTGGACAGCAAAGCCAAGTGGGATGAACGCAGCAAGGAATACAAGGGAACCAGATCTGTGCTGGCCGACCTGCCCGACGAGCTCCGCGCCCGGCTGCAGAAGGTCGCCGTGGACGCGTATCGTGCGCTGCGAGTGCGAGATTACGGGCGGGTCGATCTCCGCCTCACCGACACTGGCGACATCTACGTGCTGGAAGTGAACGCCAGCTGCTATCTGGAGAAATCGAGCGAGTTCGCCATGTCGGCCGCGGCGGCGGGAATCGATTATCCCAGGCTGATCGAGCGCATCGTGAATCTGACGCTCGAGCGGTATGGGAAGTAGGCGCTAAGGTGGTAAGGCTCCAGCCTACGAGTGAGCACTCGCTACGAGTGAGCACTCGCGCCTCATCCCGAGCAGAGCGAGGGATCGGCCCGGCACACGTCGGCACGACCATCCAGAACAGGACGTCGCATT
>DATFFX010000361.1:0-5436 GCA_035249825.1 Gemmatimonadales bacterium
AAGAGGCTCGCAGTCACGGTTTGCCCGCCACCGAGATTGAAGAAGGCGACACGGGTCTGTTCGGCACTCACCCGGGCACGACGAACCGCCTGCTCCAACAACGCAAACGAGAGGTTGAGGTAGGGAACGGCTCCTTCGCTCGTGCCAAAGAGTCTGGTCTGGAGGCCGTCTCGACCAACCGCATCCACAGCGGCGCTGTCGGCCTTGAAGATCACCCTCGCGCGCTGGGTAACCCTGGCCTTCCTTCCACCGCTGTCACTTCCCTCTCGTACCGTAACCTCGATCAACGGGAGGGTGGCATCGGGGGCGATGACCGCAACCCATCGTTCGGAGGTGCCGTTCGCATCGTGTATGGCGAGGGTTCCCTCGAGCTTGGTGGCCGTACGGGTAAACTGCTCGATAGCAACGGTGTCGCTCCCGTGACGAACCAGGAATGTGCCGCTCTCGGACTGCGCTTGGCTCAGGGCCGGTGTCGCTGCGAGCAGCGCAAGAGTAGCAATGAAGAGGAATCTTTTCAGCATAGCGAATCATGAAGGTTTGGAGTGTATCAAAGCGTAAGGTAACGCCGCAACGGCCTCAGTCTCCACCGCCTGGTCATTCCGCTCCCATCCGCGGCATTCTGATGCGATAGTCCTCCGTTGGACGTGCTAGCGTGGGCCTCCGCACCACCCGGAGCGCCCCGCGGATGAACCTCGAGACACTCCTCCCCGCAATTCGGTCACTGGTTGACCTCCCCGGGCTGGTGGCCGCTCTTGGCCATCAGCCGCTCTGGGAACGAGTGCCTGTATTACAGCGAAGGAACTCCGCCTCCGCCACGCCAACGATGACCGTAGTCGGCCAGACCGGTGAGTTGCCGTGGTACGCTATCGAGACTACCCGTGCCGAGCCGGCGGCAGAAAGGCTGGCAAGGAGTCTAAGCAAGAGGGGCCGGGTGTGTCTGGTACTTGCCCTGGATGTTCAAGGGCGCCGGTTGGCTCTTTCTGTCGGGATGAATGGCTGTCCCAGCATAGACCTGGATCTCGGGAGACCCCGCCCGGAAGCGCTGACATCCTTGAGGAGGCTGGCGGCAGGGGAAGAGGGCGGAGCTCTAGCCTTTGCAGCGAGGGCGGCAAACGCCTTTGCTGCGGAGTCGGTGGGACGACGCTTTTTTCGCGAGTTCCGCACTACGCTGGAGAACGTCATGACGCGTCTTCCAGCTCCGATGCACCAGGAAGACCGCCACAGTCTGGGACTTCTCCAGCTCACTCGAGTTCTCTTCCTCTACTTCGTACAGACAAAGGGCTGGCTCGCGGGCCGGGAGCGCTTCCTGGCAGAGGAGGTGGACCGCTGCCTGAGACGTGGACGCCGGATACACCGGGACCTCCTTCGCCCACTTTTCTTCGGAACCCTGAACCGCCCTGAGGCGGCTCGCAGCCGGGCTGCCATTAACCTTGGCCGGATCCCTTTCCTCAACGGTGGACTGTTCGAGCCGCACCCCCTGGAGCGCCGCTTTCAGGCAGATCTTCCCAATGACGTGTGGCGTGATGCGTTCGACAGGCTGTTCGAACGGTTTCATTTCACCGTAGCTGAGGGTGAGCCATACGGTGGGGTAGCACCCGACATGCTCGGCCGCGTGTTCGAGGGCTTGATGGCTCCGGCTGCCCGGCATTCTTCGGGGACCTTCTACACCCCGGTCCGTCTGGTCAACCAGGTGCTCGATGCCGCGATGGCTGCATTACTCGCCAGCCGTCTGGGCTGTGGCGATGCGGAAGCCGAGCGGCGGTTCGCCGATCCTGACCCAGCCACGACAACGATTCTTTCCAGCCTCACCCTGCTCGATCCGGCGGTGGGATCAGGTGCATTCCTCCTGGGAGCACTCAACCGCCTTTCAACACTGGGCAGCGAGGTAAGCCCCGCAGTGAGAAAGCGCCGCGTCCTCCAGCGGAATCTTTTCGGTGTGGATCTGTCGGCCACGGCTGTGCGGCTCACGGAGCTTCGTCTCTGGCTATCGGTGGTGGCGACAGATCCGGCGGAGCAAGCCCAGGAAGTCAGCCCTCTGCCAAACCTCGACTGTCTCGTTCGGCAGGGAGACAGCCTCTTTGATCCGCTGGATCATTCCGCCGAGGCACGGCTGCCTCCAGAAATAGTGGCCGACCTTTCGGAGCTTCGTCGGCGGCTGATCGCTGCTTCAGGCGGGGAGAAGAAAGCGTTGGTCCGCCGCTTACAGACCCTGGAGGCGCGCGCTCTAGCCGAATCGGTGGACACTGCCGAAAGACTGAACGCAGCTGATATCCAGGATTGTTTCGCATCTGCTCGCGGACTCGATCTCTTCGGCAGGAAACGCGGACTGGACCACGAGTTGCGGCTCCGGCTCGATCATCTGCGCAGCCGCGCTCGGACCTTGAGGGCGGCACGAAGACGCCTGAAGCGCACCGGCGAAGTACCGTGGTTCCACTACCAGAGTCACTTCGCGGATGTGTTCGCAACCGGCGGGTTTGACCTTGTTGTAGGCAATCCGCCCTGGCTTCGCTCCGAAGACATTTCTCCCGCCGTCCGGCACCGGTTGTCGGGCCGATATCGATGGTGGCGGAACTGTGGCTCGGGCTACGGAAAGAAGCCGGATATCGCGGTTGCTTTTCTGGAGCGCTCGCTGGAGCTGGCTGCCCCTGGTGGAATTCTGGCCATGTTGGTCCCGGCCAAGATCGCGAGCGTCGGCTACGCCGCCTCGGCCCGCCATGCGCTCGCAAGCACCACCACGCTGCAGCTGCTCGCCGACCTCACCGACGAAGCTGGAGCGGAGTTCGAGGCCACCGTGTATCCCATGGTGCTGATTGCGAGTAAAGCCGGCCCACCACGGCATCATCGGGTGCGGACCGATCTCGCCGGAAGCGGCCCGCGCATACCACAATCCGGCCTCGCTGGTGGAGGACCCTGGATCCTGGCAAAGGATCGTCTTCGCAGCGTTCTCAGATCTCTGCAGGCGGATCATCCCCACCTGGGAGAGACGTTTGCTTGCCAGCTGGGATTAAAGACCGGCGCCAACCACATCTTCATCGATCCGCCGGACGGCATCGAGCCGGAGATGCTCCGATGGGCAGTGCGTGGGCGAGATGTGGGTGCATTCCGGTGTGCGCGACGAGCGCGACTACTCTGGACGCATGATGAAGCGGGACATGTCAGGCAGCACCTTCCGCCCCGCAGCGCTGCCTACTTCGCGGCCCACGCCTGCGAGCTCCGAGGCCGCAAAGACTACACCGGAGGTCCCCCATGGATCGTGTTCCGTGCGCGCCCCGCTAGTGCCCAATTTCGTGTGGTGTGGGCCGACCTCGCCCGACGACTGGTGGCGGGCGCGCTCACCAGCCGGAGTGATCTTCAGCATATCCCGCTGAACAGCTGCTACGTGACAGTAGTTGAACGTGCGTCGGCCGCCGAACGCCTGGCCGCAGGCCTGAACTCGACATGGTTAAGAGCAATCGCGCGGGTCACGGCAGTTCCCGCGGCCAATGGATTTTGCCGCTTCAACGCCAATACGGTAGCGGCACTTCCTCTTCCATTGTCTGTAGCTGCCGATCCTGTGCTGCCCACTCTCGCTCGCGAAGGACACCGAGGCGTTGACGTTCAGCGAGACCTCGACGAGATCATGGCACGCCATCTAGGTCTTTCCATCACTGCCCAGAATGCACTTCGTGCCGTGGTGGACGGCCCCGCCCGTCATCGTCGCTGAAGCGCTCACGAGCGTCCCTGACCCACTCCTTACAGCTCTCCGGCCGGGCCCGGCAGCTTCGGCCAGCTCCGTGGCCGCCTCCCTGGCCCGAAGCCTGTGCCCGGCTGAAGATGCTGCTTCCGCACCTTGCTGGCTGCTCGATGCCCAGCGACTGAGCTTCCGACGAGCGCTCCGAGCGGTGCGAACGTATCGCGGGGCAATCCTCGCCGATCCTGTTGGAAGTGGTAAGACCTATATTGCCCTGGCAGTCGCGGCAGAACTCAACCGGGGCGCACCTACGGCCTGCCTGGTTCCGGCAACCCTCCTGGCCCAATGGAAGGCCACAGCAGCAACACTCGAGGTTCCCGTGGCACTCTGCTCTCACCAACAGGCGAGTCGTGGCAACCTGCCTCGAGGGACACGGGGAGTAGTCATTATCGACGAGAGCCACTACTTCCGAAACAGATCGACACGACGGTACGGCCACGTGGCTGCCTGGTTGGTGGGCCGCCCAGCATTGCTGGTAACGGCTACTCCGGTGGTTAATCGTCTCACGGACCTCGTGAACCAGCTCCTGCTCGCGGTTCGCGACAATGCGCTTGCAGTGGACGGTGTTCCCTCATTGCGCGCTCTACTCGGAAGCGGCCGATCCCATCCTGCGCTAGGTCAGCTGATACTGGACAACGATGGAGCGGCGGATGCTCGACCCCGAAAGATCCAAAGCATCAGCCGGCCACTGGCTGAGGAGTGCACTTCGCTCCGCCTTGCAGCGGAGCTGATCAGCCGCCTGTGTCTCTCCCGAAGTCAGCCCATCGCCAAACTGATTCGAGGAGTGCTGTTGAAGGCCGCGGGCTCGAGCCCTGCGGCACTGGCTTGCTGCTTCCAGCGCTATCGCAGACTGCTTCTGCATGCGCGAGATGCCCAACGTTCGGGGCATGTGTTGCAACGCCGGGAGCTGCGACGCTTCACCGCTGAACTGGGCGATCAGCTGGTCTGGTGGGAGCTGCTGTCCGTTGACGAAGGACCGAGCGATCTGGACTTAGGCGATCTTCTGGTCCTGGAAAGTGTGATCCCGGCAGCCCGTGCAGCCGTGGAATCCGAAGATCCCAAGCTATTGCGGCTGTTCAAGCTCCTGAAGGATGAAAAGCCGACCCTGGTGTTTACGGCCAGCCGGGACACGGTGCAGTACATCCGTGAGAGGCTGAGCGGACTCCGTCTGGCGTGGTGCACTGGCGACAAGGCAGGAATCGGTCATACCCGGCTTCCCAGGGACACGGTCCTCGGGTGGTTCCGGGAGAGTACAGCGCCGGGTGCCGGCCCACGGCACCTGGTCGTCACCGATGTCGCGGCTGAGGGCCTCGATCTCCAGCGCACGGCCCGCGTCATTCACTACGATCTCCCCTGGACACCGATGCGACTGGAACAGCGCGAAGGAAGATCGGTACGACTGGGATCACGACAAGCCGAGGTCGAGATAGTGCGCTTTACGCCCCCAGGGGCTCTCGAACGGTCCTTGCACCTGGAGGCGGCCCTGAGCAGGAAATCGGGTCTTGCCGGCACAGCGGGCCTGGGCAACGCTGGTCGCCAGATCTGGCGCTGGCGATCAGACCTGGCCAGAGCTTTGGGGTGTGCCGATGCCGTTCCAGGAGTGGCCAAGGTCCCGTCGGCGGATCGGGGGCTGCTCGCCGGCATCTCTCTATACCGCTCGAACGATCCTACCAGTTGCTTCTCCGCAGCCGTGGGCTGGCTGGACC
>DATFFX010000362.1:0-7123 GCA_035249825.1 Gemmatimonadales bacterium
GGTCGCCGGGGCGGACCAGCACGGCGATGATGGTGCCCTGGGTTTCGCTCTTGAGCAGGCTCATCGCTTCGGAGCGGATCTGGCCGGTGGTGACCACCGAGAGCACCAGATCGCCCCTCCGCACCTCCTGGCCCACCACCGGGAGCGCGAGCGGCGCACCGGCGGCCTGGGTGGTGTCGGCCGCGGTGCTGTCCGCCGCGGCGGCATCATCTCCCGAAGCTCCCTTACATGCGGCGCCCAGGACCAGCGCGATGATCACTGCGCCTTTGCGCCTTTGCGTCGTTGCGCCCTCGCGTCCCCGCGTCTTCGCGCCTTCGCGTCCTCTCACAGCGTCCTCCCCAGTATCGCTTCGATCTCCGCCTTGGCGCGGAGGTAGTCGAACCGGGCGGAGACCGCATCGGTCTCGGCCCGGCTCAGAGCGTCCTGCGCGGCGTTGAGCTCGACCAGGCCGATCGAGCCCAGCCGGTAGCGTTCGGTTTGCACTCTCGAGCTGGCCCGGGCCGATTCGAGGTTCTGGGCGGTGAGGGCCATCCGCTGCTCGGCCGAGCGGAGCGCGGCGAGCTGGGTGGTGAGCACCGAGCCGACCCGGCGGCGCTCGTCGGCTTCCCGGGCCAGGGCGGCGTCGAGGGTGGCCTGCCGGGCGGCGACGTCGCGCTCCCGCACGAATCCGTTGAAGAGCTGCCAGGAGAGCCGGACGTCCATGCTCCGGTTGTTGAACAGGGTGTAATCGGTGCGGTCGCTGCCGGCGAACGAGGTCCCGGTGGAAAGCTGCACCGTGGGAAAGTAGGTGGAGCGGACGATCGAGCGGTTGGCCCGGGCGGCCCGCACCTGGGCCTCGGCGCGAACCACCGAGGGAGAGCGATCCATCGCCTCCTCCAGCAGCCCTGCGCTGTCGCTGACCGGCACGATCCGGAAGAGCGAGGAGTCGGCCACCGCGCTCACCCTGCCATCCACCCCGACCAGCCGGGCCAGGTTGGCTTCGGCCTCGGCGAGGCTCCGCTCCCCCGAGAGCAGGGTGATCCGAGCGTTGGTCAGGTCCACTTCGGCCTGGAGCGAGTCGGCGATGGTGATGGAGCGGGTGGCCAGCCTCGCGTTGGCGATGGAGAGCTTTTCCTGGGCCCGGCGGATCGCCTCCTGGCGGACCCGGACCAGGTCGGCCTCTTGGAGGGCCTGGAAGAAGCGGGTGGTAACCGCGAGGGCCGACTGGGACCGCTCGAAGGCGAGGGTGGCGTCGGCCTCGGTGCGTCCGGCCTTGGCGGCGGAAAGCTCGGCCCCGCGGCGGAACCCGGTGAACAGGTCAATCGAGGCCCCGGCGCCGAACTGGAGCGAGCTGCTGGAGGTGTTGCCCGAGATGATTTCGCCGGTGATCGGGTCGGTCCGGGAGGGGCCATCGGAGGAGCTTTTCCCGTAGCCGGCGCTGGTCGAGATGTCGGGGAGGAAGCTGCCCCAGGCGGCCCGGACTGAGGCACCGGCGGCGCGGACATTACCCCGGGCCTGCACCACGGCCGGGGCGGCCACCTCGGCCATCCGGAGCGCTTCCTCCATGGTGACGGAGCGCTGCTGGGCGCCGAGGGGGAAGGCGGCCATGGGGAGGGCGCAGGAGATCAGGACGAGGGTCAATCGTCGCACGGGGTCCTCAGGTCGGGGACGAGCGATACCCGGAAGATACCGGATGAGACGGCCCCCGGGGCCGCGGGGATGCTTGGGGCCGGTCGAGGCTAAGGATGCGCGGGGGACCAGGAGGGACGCAGGGCTGCACCATCACTTGGGCATTTTACGCGGGGGGGGGGGACGGGGCGCCACCCGTGGCTCGATCCATCCTTTCTCGACCGCCCACAAGGCGAGCCCAGCGGAGGTCCGCACTTTTAGTCGCACCTTCAATTCGCCGACAAGTTCGTCTGCTCGCGGAATGCTGAGTCCGAGTTCCGAGGCTACCTCTTTCAGAAGCAGGTCAGCCGCGATCATCCGGAGGACGTCCAGTTGCCGTGAGGTCGGTGCAAGGCCACTCTCGGGACTCTCGTTGTCCACCTGAGGCGTTGGGTGGGAGGCGATATCAACCACAGCCTGAACTAGTTCGCGCAACGGGCGGATTTTGGAGACTACGCCATGTGCCCCGAATCGATGGAGTCCACGCCAGTCGCTTTCGTCAACGTGGATAGACATTGCCACGACCTTCACATCACTGCGAAGGCGACAGACCCGGCGAATCACGTCCTGAATGTTGCAAACCGGCAGCGTGGTGTCCAGAAGGACGATCTCCGCCTGGTTGGCAGCAAGCCAATCCGGAAGAGCATTCCCATCGGTGAGAATACCGGCAACTTCGAAGTGCTTGGCGAGTTCCGCGCCGATGGCCTCGGCAACCGCCAAGTGGTCGTCGACGATCACAATTCTCATTGGGGGCTCAGTCACGCAACCTAATCAACGAATACGAAACGCAGGTTTGAACTTCAACCGGGGAGCGTCAGTCGAACAATCGCGAGAGTGAAGCGAAGTTGGCAACTATAGGATCTCATAAGCCCCTAGGAATCTTGGGTGAATCATTCCAACGCATCCTGCACGATGCCCTCCATCCCCGTGAATTCCCGGGGGTTGCACGGTTCTCAATCATTGCCAAAGTTGAGCCCGTCCGTTCACAATCCCTGCCCGGAGGCTGCCATGAAGAGGATTATTTGGGTCATTGCCATGTCATTGACAGTAACATCGGTCGGTATGTCTGAGCCAAAACGATTCGAGCCGTGTGATCAGCACAGCTGCAAAGTTGGGTCAACCGGATCGGCCGCCTGCATTAACATCGGGTGCCTCGGCGGATGTGAGGCCTACCCGCCGAGCGAAACTCTCGGATTCTGCGCGTCGTCAGAGACTTGACCAGGCAACCAAGCTCCACGGGAATTGGTTGGCCTAGCGTTTAGGACTCCCGTGGAGCATAGGTGCTGGACTCAAACTGCCGCAGGGAGATCAGCTGGATTCGGGCGCAGGTACGCCAATGAGTTTGCACATTTCGCTTAATCGAAGCATCTATGCGGGAGACGTTGATGGCGCGTCGTCGTGATATACTGCTGAACGTCGCGGTAGTCCTTGCTACAGCCTCCGCTCTAATTGTGACAGCGTTGCGGATTCGTGAGAATCAAGAAGCGAGCAGGCGAGCTGCAGCTTCCGCAGCAAGAAGAGTTCCCCGGCAAGTAGCCGAGTGGCGAGAGATTGGCGCGGTCGGTAATCGCTGGGGCCCGCGCTCCCCGCCAGTGACCATAGTCGAATTCTCCGACTTCCGCTGTCCGTTCTGCAGCCTTCAGGCCGAGGACCTTAGGGAGATACGTAAGCGCTTTCCGATCGAGGTTGCAGTAGTTTACAGGCACCTGCCAAGTCACGGTGCCTCGCGCGATGCAGCTGTCGCATCGGAGTGTGCGGCACGGAGCGGCGCTTTCGAGGCCTATCATGATCTGCTGTTTGCGAACGCGGACTCCATTGGCGTGATGTCTTGGACTCGGTTCGCCTTGGAGGCAGGTGTCACTGACACAACCGCGTTTGCGGCGTGCTTTTTCGACATCGACATCGCACGCGCGATCGAGTATGACAAACAAACCGCCTTGGGTCTAAAGGTTGCGGTCACGCCGACGCTCTTGATCAACGACATCATTGTTCCAGGGCGCACTCCGGCAGACAGTCTTGAGAAGCTTGTCCGAGCGGCTCTTCAAAAACTGAGTTCCGCCAACCGCTGACCGTGCCCACTCGTTTGGAGGGTCTCCCGGCGGCTGCGTCGAACGATTATGAAATGGCTGTATTTGAGTTGTCCTGATCACGATCGGCTAAACGATGGGCTGATGTGACCACCATGCGCTTTTCACGTAGAAACGCCGCGGCCTCCGCAGTTCAGCGGCCGTCTTACAATGCCTCAATGAAGTACCAGCTCACCAGACTTGAGATTGACCGCCTCTCGAAGGTGGTGGGAACTAGCGGTTGAGCGAGCGATCGCTCTACCGATGCCGATAGTGTATTCTGAAAGGGTTTCCGAGAGTTGTCGCGATTGTCGGCGACTGCAACTCGTTTGACTTATCTCATCCCCATGTTCGGTACGCGCCTTGGATTGATTTCACCTGGAGGCCCGGACTTGCTCTTTAGCTCGCGGATCTTTGCAAACACCGCGGCCACCTTGCTGGTCAGCGTCCTACACTGTTTGGTAGCTTGTCAACCCGCCAGAACATCAACGGTTGCCCGGTCAGCGGTGGGCTGGGTCGTCGATTCAATTCCCTTGCTGGACTTGTCCGGGAGTCCAGCTTCTAGCTCCCTAATGGGGGATCCAATCGCCTCCACCCGGTTCTCGAACGGGACGACTGCTGTGGCAGATCGATCAATACCTGCGATCCTGTATTTTGATAGCGTCGGTGCCGCGATTCGCTCGGTTGGCCGAAAGGGAAAGGGACCAGGCGAATTTGAGGACATAGTATGGATGGGACAGTGTGGCCCAGACTCCCTGTTCGTCCTGGATGGAGGGCTCATCCGGATGACAGTCGTCGATTCTTCAGGGCTAATAGTTCGACAGGAGCAGTTTCCAGTGGTCGTAGATCAGGATCGATTGGCTTGCTCGCGGGATGGGAGGTTCGCTGCCATTCGATATCTCCGTGGAGGCGATTATGTCGATACGAAGACGTGGACGTTTTCTCAGATTCGCGGATCGGTTCTAGTCTCGGATTCGAGCGGAGCGTTTAAACAGGTGCTCTCCGATATTCCGGTCAGGGTACCTCGACCGCTTGGTCAGTCCACTATGCTCGCGCTCTCTTCCTCGCACCTTTACGTTGGCACCAATGACTCTGCGGTCGTCGAGCTGTTTGGGCTCGACGGAGAGCCCAGGGGCCAGGCGGCAGTGAGCGTCTCGCGCCGGAGACCGACTGCTCAGGAATATGATTTGGGAATCGAGGCTCACCTTGCCGTTGTGTTTGCAAGCTTTGCTGAAAGACGGGAGCACAAGGGGCGGTTCACACAGATCCCGCCGCCCGAGTTCTTGCCCTTGTACGGCTCCTTGGTCGTCGATGCGGCTGGCACTGCGTGGGTTGTCATTTCCGGGTTGGAGGAGCAGAGAACTCGTCTTCAGGCGCTCGTGGCCGGTCAGGCCCCCGGCCCGATTATCACTTTGCCCCGAAGGCTTCGAGTATTCGAGTTTGGGCATGACTACCTCATGGGCCGATACGACGATGAGCAAGGCGAGGTACACGTGGTGACATACCGAGTCACTCGGCCCCGGGAGTGATGAACTAAGGTGCGGTAGGCTAATAAGAGGGACTGCTAGCCTGTCTCGTCATTGGGCTGGCGAGGCTGAGGGGATGCTTGGGGCAGGTCCACCCCAAGTGTGATGACCCTGATCGATGATGCCACCGGCACCACCTTGCTGCGCTTCGGGGCGGAAGAGACGACCTGGGCGGCGGCGGGGGTGCTGCGGGCCTGGCTCGAGCGCTACGGCATTCCCCGGGCGCTCTACACGGATTGGAAGAGCGTCTACCAGCGGGCCCCGACGCTCGGGGAGCGCTTGCGGGGCGAGCCGGCGGTCTCGCGCTTCGGCTGGATGTGTGCCCAGCTGGGGATTCAGCTGATCGGCGCTGCGAGCCCGCAAGCCAAAGGGCGGGTGGAACGGGGGCATGGGACCCACCAGGACCGGCTGATCAAGAAGCTGCGGCTCGTGGGGATGCAGGACGTCGCCCAGGCCAACGCGTATCTGGAGTCGACCTATCTCCCCGCGCCCAATCACCGCTACGCTCCCGCCGGCCGGCCCGGCCGATTACCACTGGCCTGGGATCAGCGGCGCCAGCCGGCCGACGACATCTTCTGCCTCGAGACGCTGAGAACGGTGGGCAACGATCATGTCGTGCAGTACGGCGGGCGCGGGCTCCAGCTGGACCGCGCGGCACGGGGGCGGGTGCCGGCCAAGAGCCAAGTCCTGGTGCGGGAAACCGAGGACGGGCGGGTGCGGGTGCTGCACCGGGAGCGCAGCGGACTCACCCGGGAGCTGGTGTGGACGCCCGCCGCGCCTCGGGCCCTCAAGGCGCCGGCCCTTCCGGCGTCAGCCAACCCCGGCCCCGCCACCCCCCGACCCGAACATCCCTGGCGAGCGCAACACTTTCGCTCGATGCTCGACGGGAAGGCCCCGCGAGAGCAACGGGAGGCGGCCACCTCGGCGCCGTGATCACCATTCACAGGGACATTTCTACTGATGGAAGAAAGGGGACATTTCTACTGACGTTTGACACTTCCCCTCCCCCCTCTTGCGCGATTTCCGTCCGCTCGATATCGTGGGTCAGGGAAGGAACGGCCGCCGATCGGCCGTTTGATACCGATCAAGCGGGAGATGGTCCCGCGGGGTGCGGGCGTGGGATGCGGCCAATCGGGCCGCCATCCCGCGCCCTTTTTCTTTTTGGCGCGGAGACCGTCGGCATGACCACAGCCACCCGAACCCTCGCCGCCCGGCGGACCTCGCTCTGGTCCGCCACCGGCGCCGTCCCCCATCCGGGACCGCTCCTCGAAGACCTCCAGGTGGACGTCTGCGTCATCGGCGCCGGGATCGCCGGGCTGACCACCGCCTACCTGCTCTCCCGCTACGGCAAGTCGGTGGCGGTGCTGGACGACGGCCCCATCGCCGGGGGAAACACCTGCCGCACCACCGCCCACCTGACCGCCGTCCTGGACACCCGCTACCACCAGCTGGAGCGGCTTCACGGCACCGAGGGCATGCGGGCCGCGGCCCAGAGCCACAGCGACGCGGTGGACCGGATCAGCGGCATCATCCGGCTGGAGGACATTCACTGCGACTTCCAGCGGGTGGACGGCTACCTCTTCGCCCCGGCCGGCGCGCCGCGGAATGCGCTCGACCGGGAGCTCGACGCGGTGCTCCGGGCCGGGATCCCCGGCGTGGTCCGGGTGCCTCAGGCCCCGCTCGGGAATTTCGAGACCGGCCCGGCGCTCCGGTTCCCCCGCCAGGCCCAGCTCCATCCGCTCAAGTACGCCGCCGGCCTGGCCCGCGCCATAACCCGCGCCGGCAGCCGGATCTTCACCGAGACCCACGCCACCCGGGTCGAGGGAGGCCTTCCCGCCCGGGTCTACACCGGCGCCGGCCCGGTGGTCTCCTGCGAGGCGGTGG
>DATFFX010000363.1:0-3632 GCA_035249825.1 Gemmatimonadales bacterium
CCATCCGGCGCCTGAGCCACTGCCTTGATGGGAGCCATTCCGAGTGACACCGCGAATACACCGAGTGTCATCCGGAATGCGCACTGCACGCTATGGTGATTGGGGCGGTTGCTGCGGTGGACCTGACGATTGGTTCGGAGATGGTCGAGAGTGGACGGCATCGGGTCTCCCGCTGACGTTAACTTTGAGTCTACGCCCTCAACGCGGTAACCTGCGGTGGCTATTGCAAAGGCTGGACCACGCCCTGTGTCGATGCGCGCCAGGGTTCTCATCATCACGAGCTTCGGGTTCGTGGCACTCGTCTGTACCGGTCTGGGCTTCTGGCAACTCGACCGGCTGAGGGAGCGCCGAGCCGCGAACATCGTCGCCTTGGCGGCGCGGTCTGCACCGGCAGTGAGTATCGCTGCGGGAGACACCCTGAATCGGGATCTCGCGGGCCGCACCGTACGTGCCACCGGCCACTACGACCACACGCACGACGTGGTCTTGCGGGGGAGGGTCTACCGCGGCTCGCCCGGCGTGGAGATCGTCTCCCCGCTGGTCCTCGATGATGGACGAACGGCGGTGTTGGTACAGCGCGGCTTCATGCCGACGCCCGATGCCGTCACCGTGCAGACCGACTCGGTCCGCGAGTTCGGCACGGTGCGGGTACAGGGAACAGCCGTGCCGGTGACGTCCGGGACAGGCGAGCCCCTGGAGCGAGGAAGCCTGACCACCTGGGCCCGGCTGGATCTGGAAGCATTGAGAAAACGAATGCCGTACGATCTCGCACCGGTGTACATCCGGCAGGCGCCTGACTCAGCACTTCCGCGATTCCCTCGCCGGCTCGAACCCGCTTCGATCGACGAGGGGCCCCATCTGAATTATGCGATCCAATGGTTCGCGTTTGCAGCGATGGCGGTTGTGTTTGGGGGAGTGATTCTGAAGAACAGTGAACGGTGAACACTCTTCACTGCTTTCCATCCAGTTGTTCGATCGTCTTCGTGGACGGTTGCCGTACTTTCTGAAGCCTTGCAGCGGTCGCCTCGGCCGCACGCATCACACGCAGGATGTTCTGACCGGCCAGCTTCCTGAGATCGCCGTCGCTCCAGCCGCGCCGGATCAGCTCGGCAAAAAGGTCCGGAAATTTCGAGACGTCCTCCAGTCCCTCCGGCACGTGATCGATTCCGTCGAAGTCGCTGCCGATGCCGACGTGTTCGCTGCCTGCCACCTTCCGGACGTGCTCGATGTGATCGGCGACCTGCGCGAGGGTTGCGCTCGGCCGGGGATGCGTGCTCTTCCATTGCTCGAAGCGTCGATTCTGCTCTACCGTGTCGCTGACTACTTCCTCGATCGCCGTCATCTGTTCCTTGGCCTGCGTCTCCCATATGGCAACCTGGGGCGAGACAAAGGCAGGAACGAAGGTCACCATCACTACACCGCCGTTCTGAGGCAAGCGCTTCAGTATCGAATCGGGCACATTGCGGCCGTGATCGGTCAACGCCTTCGCAGCCGAGTGTGAGAAGATCACCGGCGACTCGGTCATATCGAGTGCATCGCTCATCGTGGCGGGTGACACGTGGGACAGATCTACCAGCATGCCGAGCCGGTTCATCTCCCGTACGACTTCCCGTCCGAACTCGGTGAGTCCATTATGGCGGGCTGAGTCGAGGGCGGCATCGGCCCAATCGAGCGTGACGTTGTGGGTCAGCGTCAGGTATCGCGCGCCGAGCTGGTAATAGGAGCGAAGGGCACCGAGTGAGTTCTCGATCGCGTGGCCACCTTCCATCCCCAGGAGCGAGGCAATGCGGCCGCGCTTGAAGCTGCGCTCGATGTCTCCGGCGGTGAGCGCCAGCTCCAGCCGATCCGGATAACGTGCGATGATGCGCCGAGCGATGTCGAACTCCTCCAGCTGCACCTTCGCATACCCGCTGTCCTTGATTTCGCCCGGGATGTAGATCGACCAGAATTGTCCGCTCACCTGGCCCTCTTTCAACCGGGCCAGGTCCGTGTGTCCCGCGGTCCGGGTCCGGAGATCGTACGCCGCCACGTCCCGCGGAGCATCCTTCAGCTGCCGAATCTCCCAGGGCAAGTCGTTGTGGCCGTCGATGAGAGGAGTCGAGCGCAGGAGCTTCCTGGCTCGCTCGAGGGCACGATCCTGGGACTGGGCGGAGGCCGTGGGCGGCATCAGAGTAGCGATGGTGAGTAACGTGAGAGGGAAAAGGACGAGGGTGAGCGGTGAGCGGGAGAACAGCTGCATTGGAGTCCCTGGTTCGGAAGAAGTTGTCACCCTGAGCCGTAGCGAAGCGAAGGCGAGGGGGCCGAAACCTCTGTAACGCCACGATCAACTCATCTGCTGGGTGTTCGACGAGATGTAATGCAATCGACGTTCTGGCCCCCTCCCCTTCCCTCGCTGCGCTCGGTCCGGGTCGGGGTGACACCTCTGTTTACTCCCTTCGATGGATCTGAACCAGCTCCGGCCTCAACACAAACTCCGGACAGATTGTCCGGTCATACTCGTATGGTCCGCCGGTCTCCGCATCGGTCCAGGGGAAGCCCTGACATACGGCTGGATAGTACGGCTCAGCGTGAATGGTGCAGACATTCTCTTTGAGGAGGACACAGCGACCACTTCGTACCCGGGTCCGCCACTCACCCCACCGGGTGCGGTACACGGTGGACGCGCCGAAGGTCCGCGCGATCGCGGCGGCCTCGTCGTCACTCAGTGTGACGCCATAGGCGCAACAAGACGAACGATGGGGACAGGGAAAGCATGGCAGCGACGGCAACGCGCGCATACCCAAAGTTAGCCGGATCGGGCGAGGGTCACCATTATGGTGACGATTTCGTGCGCGGCAGCATGGAAAGGCACGATGTGGCCCCCCTCCCCAAGCCGGATATCGTGCAATCCGCGCTCGGCGGCACGGGCGCGTCGAGCACCGCTGACCGGCTCCGCGAAATGCCAGAGACCGGCGGTTGCTCTGGCGGTGGCGTTGTAACATCTGAGCAGAATGCCGTCGCCCTCCTCCGCCGGCTTCACCCCGGAAAACACCAGGCCGTAGCCCTCGAGCCGAACATCTATGGCAGCTAGTGAGAGCGGGGATGCCTGGCGGAGCCAGACAGCGTGCACCGGAAGAAACAGGTCCTCCCACAACTCGGGCATCGTCATTCCACCCTCCAGCTCGGTTTCGGTGATCGGAGCGATGCCGAGCTGAAGCCGGTCCAGTCCGTGGCATTGGGCCAGTGGGGTTGCGACTGGCCAGCCGGCATGGCCGAGCCGAGTTGGAAGGTCGCTTCGAGACAGCTGGCCTAGAGAACGAAGCACGGTGATCAGCAGGTCCCCCTTGCGATCCAGCTCATATTCGAAGAAACCGGGTGCGAAAAGCGCCAGGCCGCGTGGACCTTCGGCCCGTGCCACATACCGGTGTGCGGGAGCGGTCGCCACTGGCGTTTCTCTGGGGTAGCTGCGGTGGTTCAGCGCGATAGCGGGCCGCGTGATAGTTCCGAAGTGGGTCCCGGCGACGGCGCTACCTCCCGGCAGTCTGGTGCTGGTTCTCAGGCGAAGCCTGTGATTGGATGCGCGGTTATCGATCTCGAGGGTACACCTGATGGCCGGGCAACCGGCATACAGAGTGACGACCAGCCGCGCGCCC
>DATFFX010000364.1:0-4982 GCA_035249825.1 Gemmatimonadales bacterium
CTTCACGTAGGCATTGAGTCGATCGAAGCTCTGGCTCCAGAACTCCTCGAATCCACCGACCCAGTCGTGGATCGGCTTGAGCCCCCGGGCGTCGAGCGTGTAGAGGCGCTGCTGCCCCGCCTCGCGCACGGACACGAGCCCCACTACGCGCAGTACGCGCAGGTGCTTGGAGACGCGGGTCTGGGAGACGCGGAGCGCCCCGGCCAACTCGTTCACCGAGCGCTCCCGCCCCTTCAGCAGTGTGAGGATACGCCGGCGCTGCGGTTCTGCCACCGCGTTGAATGCGTCGGTCGTGGTCGCGGCTCGTGCCATGAGCGGAAAGATATGCCCATATCGGAATATAACAAGCCAGACGCCCGTCGAGCGATCTGGGGCTGGTGGGTCCACTCGCGTTCTTGACCGTTCCGTGGCTCTGCCGTAATGTGGCGATTAACCCATCGCCTTGATGGTGTTACCGCCTGCTGATTGGGATCTTAGCTCAAACATAGAAACGCATTCAGTCATGCCAAGCATCCAGCAGAACCTCCGCGCCTGGAGTGACGAGAAGAGTTGGGTAGTGCACGGCGACGAGTGGTCCACCGCCTGGGGCGGGACCGCTGCGCAATGGCAGGGGGCCATACTGCCTCGTATCCGCGACTACCTGCCAGCCCATCACATCCTCGAAATCGCGCCCGGGCATGGGCGGTGGACTCAGTTTCTCGCGACTCAGGCCGATACGCTCACGCTGGTAGATCTCTCCCCCCGGTGCATCGCTGTATGTCGCGAGCGGTTCGCCGAGATGGGCCACCTGCGCTACCATGTGAACGACGGCCGCTCGCTGACAATGCTGCCTGATCAGTCGGTGGATTTCGCATTCAGCTTTGATTCTCTGGTTCACGCCGAGCTGCCCGTCATCGAGAGCTATCTTCGTGAACTGGGCCGGGTCCTGACTCCCAATGGCATCGCCTTCCTGCATCACTCCAATCTGGGCGCGTTCGGCGCTCCGGGAGTGACCCGTCGACAATTACCAGACTTTCTGTACGGAGCCCTGATGGCTCGCGGACTCGTCCCCCAGGACCATTGGCGTGCTTACTCAGTAAGCGCGGATCTGGTGCGCGATCTCGCAGTCTCCGCAGGCGTGCCGTGTATTCGGCAAGAACTCGTCAACTGGGGCTGCGACCGGTTGATCGACTGTTTTTCAACGGTGACCCCGATAGGATCACGCTGGGCGCGTCCTTTGGAGCGTGTGGCCAATTCCGGCTTCATGGCAGAGGCCGCAGCCATACGCGCCGGGGTGGGCCGCTGAACCCTGGCCACCACCTGCCTAAGTCACCGTCCCCCGAGGCCGTCCTCCGGAACACTAATCGTGAGCAACAGACACAGCGCATCGAGCTAAACCGTTGCCCTGGCGTCATTGCCCTCACGTACGTCCCGAGTGTTCCCCCGAACAAATGATCACGCCACAGGCAGGCACGGGTCTCGAGGCTCACCCGACGGGATAGGACACCACTAGCAAGGTGCCGCCCCCAGCCGCATTTTATGTGTGGCTCATGGCCGATCCTCTCACTCATCTCACCACCGCCCTGTCCGACCGTTACCGCATCCAGCGCGAGCTCGGCGCGGGGGGCATGGCCACGGTGTACCTGGCCCAGGACCTCAAGCACGACCGTATGGTGGCGATCAAGGTCCTGCGGCCGGAATTGGCGGCGGTGATCGGTGCCGAGCGGTTCCTCAGCGAGATCAAGACCACCGCCAACCTGCAGCACCCGCACATCCTGCCACTGCATGACTCCGGCGAGTCTGATGGGTTCCTCTTCTATGTCATGCCATTCGTCGAGGGAGAAACTCTCCGGAACCGGATCAACCGGGAAAAGCAGCTTCCCGTAGCCGACGCGGTCCGGATCGCGACCGAGGTGGCGAGCGCGCTGGACTACGCACATCGCCACAACGTGATCCACCGCGATATCAAGCCCGAGAACATCCTGCTCCACGACGGCCGCGCGCTGGTCGCCGACTTCGGCATCGCGCTCGCCGCCAGCAAAGCAGGTGGCACCCGGATGACAGAAACCGGAATGTCGCTCGGCACGCCGCACTACATGAGCCCCGAGCAGGCTATGGGCGAGCGGGAAATCACGGCCCGAAGCGATGTGTATGCCCTGGGCTGCGTGCTCTACGAGCTGCTCACCGGCGATCCGCCCTTCACCGGTAGCACTGCACAGGCGATCGTCGCCCGCGTGGTGACTGAGACCCCACGGCCGATGGCGCCCCAGCGGCATACCATTCCCTCGCATGTCGAGGCCGCGGTGCTGACTGCTCTGGAAAAGCTCCCGGCCGACCGGTTCGCCACTGCCGCGGAATTTGCCAAAGCGTTGACTGACGCCAGGTACACGCCGCGGGCTGTGGCCAGCGCCGTCCCGGGTGGAGCTCTCCCCGCATCCACTCGCAACCACACGCTCATCGGCGTGCTGGCGGCTGCCGTCGCACTCCTTGCGGCCTTGGCAGCCTGGGGCTGGTCTCGGCCGGTACCGCCCCAGCGGGTGCTCCGCTTCAGCATGGGATTACCGCCCGATCAAGCGATGCGGCAGGGGATCCTGGGGGTAAACCTCGCCATCTCCCCGGATGGGAGACGCATCGTGTACCTAGGGCCTGGGAGCGGCGGAGACCAACTCTGGGTTCGGGAGCGCGACCGGCTCGACGCTACACCGCTTCCGGGCACAACCGCAGCGGTCAACCCATTCTTTTCGCCCGACGGAAGCCGAATCGCGTACTCCGCCGGCCCGAATTTCGACTTGAAGGTTGCGCCGGTGACCGGCGGCCCCCCGGTCACTCTGACAAGGGCTGGCGGCGGCTCGGGCGGCGGTGGGGCCTGGGGACCTGACGGGTGGATCTACTTCGATTCGCCATCCGGTCTGAGTCGCCTGCAGGCCGATGGCGGTAGCCCCGAGCTGCTCATTCCATACGATTCGGCCGCCCACGAGATCGGACATGCATGGCCGGCGGCGTTGCCGAACGGCAGGGGTCTCCTGTACCGATCCCGGCGCAACCTGGACCCGACAGACTTCGACATCGTGGCATTCGATTTCAGGACTCGGGAAAGGCACGTCTTGACCAAGGGTCTGGTGGCGCGCTTCATCGAACCGGGTTACATGGTGTTTCTTCGCGCCGACGGCGCCGTCCTCGCTGCACCCTTCAACCAGGACGAACTCAAGCTGACGGGACCCGCCGTACCTTTGTTCGATGGGGTCATGACCAAGCCGTTCGGTTCGGCCGACATCGCGATTTCGCCGAGCGGCTCGCTCGCCTATGTCCCCGGGCTGGCCTCGAGCGCTGGAGGGGTGGCCGAACTGGTGTATGTGAACCGGGAGGGCATCGTCACACCGCTGAATCCCCCGGTCTCCTTCAACCCTTCATCCAGTCGGGGGCTCAGTCTCTCTCCGGACGGAACCCGCATTGCGCTCGATGTTGTCGGAGTCGCCTCGCCAGACATCTGGATCAAGCAGCTCCCCGCCGGCCCTCTTTCCCGCCTGACATTTGACGGCATTACCTCGATCCGGCCCAGGTGGACACCGGATGGGCGGTCAGTGCTCTACCTGTCGACCCCTGACAGCGGCCCCCCATCGGTCTGGAAGAGGCGGGCGGATGGCAGCACGGCTGCCGAACTGGTCTGGCGCGTGCCGGGTCATCAGATCGCCGAGGCGTTGCTCTCGGGCAACGGCCAATGGCTGATCTATCGAATGGCCCAGGCTGACGGCAACCGTGACATCTACGGCCTGCGGCCCGGGCGCGATACCGTCCCCACACCCCTTCTCACGGGGCCGTTCATGGAGCAAGGCGCGGCGCTCTCTCCTGACGGCCGGTGGCTTGCCTACATGTCGAACGAGTCGGGGCAGGACGAGATCTTCGTACGGCCCTTCCCAAACACGAACGCGGGGCGCTGGCAGATCTCCACCCGCGGCGGCTCCTCCGCGCACTGGGCGCACAGCGGGCGCGAGTTGTTCTTCGAGGGCGCCAACGGCGACTTCATGGTCGTGCCCGTCACACCGGGGGCTACTTTTTCGCCCGGCGAGCCCCGGCGCCTCTTCGCACTCGGCGGCGCACTCTTCGGGTCAATCATTGTGCCGTACTATGATATTACGCCCGATGATAAGCGGTTCGTGATGGTCCGTCTCGCGGCGGTTAATCAGGCGCCGGGGTCCGGGCAGCTGGTGGTGGTGGAAAACTGGATCGAAGAGCTCCGGCGGAAGATGCAGCGTGAGCGGAAATAAGGTGACTACCCCCACGGACCGCCTCACGACCGCGCGGCCGGACCGAGCGAGTCACGTCGTGGTGCTTCAGAAAGTGCCGGAGTTGGCGCGACGGAGCGCGCGATGGGGCTCGGTGAGCGGCAGGATCGCTCTGCTAGATCCAGTACCTGAGTAGTGCCTGGACTCCGCGTTTTGGCCTGATACCAGTAAGGGGCTTGCCATGCGGCCTCTCCCTATTCGAAACGCGATTGCGCACTGCGCTTTCGCGGGATACTTTGGCATTTCGCTGTCTGTCCGCACCGATGAGCTGGCGCTCGGCGCCGTCGCGCGCTGGCCCTTCGGCTGCCAACTCCGGTAGCTCGTCCCCCCCTTAGTGGACCGAGAAGTCGCATGACGACCGAGAACTTTGCCTTCCCTCTGCGGCTGGCTCGCCTTCGAGCGCCGCTGGTGGCAGCGCTCTTTCTGACCCTCGCCTCTTGCCACAGTGCCGACCCGCTCAGCGAGCCGACAGGCGTAGATGATCGACCTATGCCCGGAGAGACGGAGCCTCAGCTAGCCGTGGCGTGGGCCGGCGGCATTCCTTTCGGACTTTTCGCCCTGCCCACCAGCCATCTGGGCAGCATTCACAACGGCGTCGTCCGGAATGCTCGAGTCTGGGTGGGAGCCGGTGGAGCTGCCAACTTCAAGAATCAGCTGGCGGCGATCAAATCCAAGAATGGTAAAGTGTTTCTCCAGCTTACCGGCAGCAGTCGGCACTAT
>DATFFX010000365.1:0-6642 GCA_035249825.1 Gemmatimonadales bacterium
TGGTGCGACCCCCGGCAGAGATACCCACCCGGGCAGGCTGGAGGTCAAAATCTCCCGGAATGATGCGGATGGTCCAGACTGCGGGATGTATCCCGGCCAGGCGAGCCGTCAAGGTCGTACTGCCGAGTGTCCTGGCAGTGAGTACCCCGGTGCTGCGGTCGAAAGCAGCGAGAGCAGTATCGGCCAGGACCCAGGTGACCCGTGCCTCGGGGATGGGAGCCGAGTCGGCTCCTTCGGCTACAGCGGTAAACTGACGGGTGGACCGCAGCGGGACCAGCACCGGACCCGCGCTGGGTTGCGGAGAAACTACGAGAGCTTCCGGTAGCTGGTGGACCGTGACAGCGGCCCGTCTTTCCTGGGAAAAGCCCGCTGCAATGATTTCCGCCCGCCCGGGTGCTACAGCACGCACGACACCCGATGACCCCACCATGGCGACACTGCTGTCACTAGAGCGCCATTGCAACAGACTGCGGATTTCTCGGTTACCCTGGCTGGGCACAATAGCTTTGAGGGTGTCGGCGTCCGCCGGCCCCAGCAGCATCGTGTTGCGCGAGAGTACAAAGTCAGGTTGGGAGACTTCGACCGACGCAGTTGCCATCAGACGGCTGCTGGTAGAGACCTGAATCACGGTTCGCCCGGGTGATAAGCCGGTCACGACGCCGCTGGTGTCTACCGTTGCGATCTCCGGTTTCAGGGATTTCCACGCGACCCGTCCGACCAGGGTCGGAGTTCCGTCGTCTCGCAGAGCCGACGGCGTAATCCTGAGGCTCTCGCCGGGGTAGAGGGTTGCCGAGGTGGGGTCGAGCTTCAGAAGTGAGGCGGACGCGGCACGCTCCCCCGCCGAGTCTCCGGGGGCAGTGCCTGTAATCAGGACGGCCATTGAAGCTCGCCGGCCGTGGGACCGTGCCTCGATCTTCGCCAGGCCCGGAGTAATTCCAAGCACTGTCCCGTCCTTCCGCACCCGCGCAATCATGGTATCGGAGCTCCGGAACGTAAACCTGGCCGAAGCGATCAGGTTTCCTCTGCTGTCGAACGCAGCGGCAAAAAGGGCCTGCTTCTGGCCCACGCCCAGCGTCATGGTCTCCGGTGTAACCTGAATCTCCGCTACATTTTGACTCTGGGCCGCGAGAGTCGAGGCCCGCGCCGGCAACGCGACCCCGACCACGAAATACGCCACTATCCACGTCGGGAGGCCAGAGCCCCAAAGGGCCCGGCGGCTACTGGGGGGTTTCACCGGGCTGTTGTTCCATGAAGAAGGGGAGACCGGGGTATTATAGCGCACGAAAGGGACCGCCGCATCGTGCGACTGGAGATCCCGACGGCGTACCGCCCGCCTTGCGCCACTGAGTAAAAGCTTGGTGTCGAAACACTTCTGCCGCCCTTCAGGTCGCGTGCGGGAGCCCGTTATGGCAATGCCTTGCACAAGTGTTGAGGCAGTGCATGTTATAGGGTGATCCACAGGGAGGCGCACCGCGCCTCGTACCGGCGGCGGGTAGCGCCGCACATGCGCTGGGAGGAAGCTAAGATGGCCGAGCTTCATTATATGGAGATGGGCTGGTCGGGCTCTGGATGGATGGATCCGCTGCCGATGGACAACGTCCCTTCTTCAGCCCCCGCGTCCTCGACATCGTCGTTCGATGGCAGCGATGAGCCGGCGCGCACCCGGACGACCCGCGCACGAAGAAAGACGGCTAAGAAAGGTGGCGCCAGGAAATCCAGCAAGCGGTCGGCGAAGAAGTCGGCCAAGAAAGGCGCCAAGAAGTCTGCCCGACGGAGCTCGGCCAAGAAGACCGCACGGAGAGGTTCCGCCAAGAAGTCGGCCAAGAAGAGCGCTCGGCGAGGCGCGAAGCGTGGCAAGTCCACCGCCCGGAAGGGCGCCGCCAAGTCGTCTTCCCGAAGGCGCCCAAAGAAGGGCGGCCGCCGCCGCTAGAGATCGATCAGCTCCTGGACTCCAGGCGAGCCATAGCTGCGGCACAGTTGATCAGGGCAATGTGGGTAAAGGCCTGCGGGAAGTTGCCCAGGAAAACTCCGGTTGCCGGGTCGATCTCCTCCGAGTATAGGCCCACGTGGTTGGCGTGCCGCAGCATGCGTCGGAAAATTCTATCGGCTCGCTCCCGATCACCGATCATCGCCAGTGCCTGAGCCAGCCAGAAGGTGCAGATCGAGAATGCTCCTTCCTCACCTTCCAATCCATCCGGATGCCGATAGCGGTAGACCAGCTCGCCATCCAGAGTGGTGAGCTCCCGCGCGATAGCGCGAACCGTGCTGTGAACCCGAGGGTCGGTCCAGGGTAGGAACCGGAACATCGGAATGGCCAAGGCGGCTGCGTCGAGTACGTCACTCCCATACGACTGTACGAAGGACTGGCGCTCTTCGCTCCACCCCCTTTCCATGATCTCCGCATGCAGCGCATCCCGCGCCGCGCGCCATGCGGCGGTATCGGATTCCAGGCTCAGTTCTTCGGCCATGCCCACCCCTCGATCCAGTGCCACCCAGCTCATGACCTTGCTGAAAACATACTGGCGAACCTCGCCTCTCACCTCCCAGATACTGGAATCCGGCAGGTGCCAGTTCTTGCTGACCCAGTCAACCAGGCCGCGCAGCACGCGCCAGGTGCCCTCCGTCATTTCGTGGTTCCGGCGCCAGATGTCTGCCGTTTCCATGACTTCACCGTAGACATCGAGCTGGAGCTGGCCTACCGCCCCGTTGCCGACCCGTACCGGCCGTGAGCCCAGATATCCGCTCAGGTGGTCGAGCTGACGCTCGATGAGATCTCGACGGCCATCGATTCCGTACATGATCTGAAGGTGCCCGCCGCCCTCGTGGCGGCACACCTTCTTCAAAAACCGCATGAACTGGTCGGCCTCACGATAATGGCCGACCGAGTCGAGCGCAGCCAGAGTGAAAGCCGCATCCCGGAGCCAGACGAAGCGGTAATCCCAGTTGCGCACTCCGCCGATCGTCTCGGGGAGTGAAGTCGTTGGCGCCGCTATCAATGCACCGGTTTCAGCGTGGGTGAGCAGCTTCAGAGCCAACGCGGAGCGCTTTACCATGCTTCTGAAGGGCCCTTTGTAACGGACCTTCGATGACCACTTCTGCCAGAAGGCGGCCGTGATGTCCAGCTTGCGATTGCTCTCGTACCGGTCAACAGAGTGAATGTCGTCGTCATCGTAGCGCATGACCAGCCAGCGCTCTTCTCCTTTTTCTACGTCGAAGTGCGTGGTGGCCGTGGACTGCTCGAGCGTCCAGTCGAAGGGTTGGGCGCTCGATAGCGTGAGCACCTGGTCGGTGCGGTCGGTGGCGAAGAGACCCGCGCGGAGCTGCTCGAGCCGCGTGGTCCGGGCGCCGTACTCGAACCGCGGCATGAAGATCATGTTCATGCGAACGCGGCCCCGGTTGCCGCGCAGGCGCCGATGGATCTCGGGATGCTCGCCCGACGGCTGGCCGTCTTCCGCTACCGGCATGAAATCGATGAGAGTCACGCTTCCGTGCTCGGTCTGGAACGTGGTCTCGAGGATGTTGGTGCGGGGGAGGTACCGCTGGGCGGATGTCCAGTGCCCTTCAGGCCGAATTGCCCAACAGCCGCCACGCTCAGAGTCGAGTAGCGAGGCGAAGACACTGCCGCTATCGAATCGCGGAAGGCAGCACCAGTCGATCGACCCGTCGAGGCCGACAAGCGCAGCTGTACGCATGTCGCCAATGAGCCCATAATCAGAGATAGACTGCTGGTGAGTGGCACTCGAACGCCGGCCGTGGGCATCGGTCGGCGATAGAAGCTTGACGTCGGTCATCGGCCAATAATAAGTGCAGCAACACGGATCTTGCATCGCCGGGCACAACTGTCCACCTTCAGGTACCATTTCCAACGACAGTCTATGCGTGCCTCCGTGCTCGTCGTGGCCACCCTCCTCACGGCTTGTCGTGGGAGTGTCCGGCCCGCAACTGCCCCGCCGCCAGCTTCAGATAGTGCCGCTCTGACCCGAGTCATCACGGCTCAGCTGGAGCGTTCCGCCGACGACTGGAATCGGGGAGACCTGGATGGTTTTCTGTCGGATTACGCGGCTGAAAGCACAACCACGTTCGTCCAGGCAGGCCGTTCACGCAAAGGAATCGATTTTATCCGCGGCGTCTACGCACCGCGCTTCTCGGGAAAGGTGCGAAGGGACAGCCTTCATTTCGAGGCGGTCGAAGCCCGTCTGTTGAGTGCCACTCTGGCTCTGGTGACCGCGAGGTTCATTCTGCAGCGCGGAGCTGAGGTCAGCGCCAGCGGCCCCTTCACTCTGGTCATGGAACGCAGGCCGCAAGGATGGAAAATTCTGCACGACCATTCATCCAGTGATCCGCGCTAATCCCTGTGGCAGGCTGGCTCTTGCCGGCCTGCTCGCTCTCGGGTGCCAGCCCGCGGCCAACGACGGGATAGCGCTGGTTGGCGCTACCTTGATCGACGGGAGCGGCGGACCGGCGCTGGAGAACGCCGTGGTCGTGGTCCGTCGAGGGAGGATAGAAACGGTTGGCGAACGAAGCGGATATCAGCTCCCAGCAAGGACTCGTGAGGTTGACGTCTCGGGTCGCTGGATCATCCCCGGGCTGATAGACGCACACGCTCATCTGGTGCCCTCCCTGTCGTGGGCGCCCCCGCGTTACCTCGCTTGGGGGGTCACGACGGTTCGTGATGTGCACGGTGAGCTCGGTTCTCTGTCCAAGCTTCGTAAGCAGGCTGGTGCTGAGGTGCCGGAGGGTCCGCGGGTGTATGCCGCCGGGGTCATGATCGACGGCCTACCCACAACCTATCGCGATGCGATCGGGGTCAGTGGCGAGAACGACGCTCGCAAGGGAGTGGACCGGCTGGTGACAGCGGGGGCCGACCTGATCAAAGTGTATACCCGGATCGACGCTCCCCTGCTTCGTGCCATCATCGATGAGGCGAAGGCATTCAACCTGAGCGTCACTGCCCATCTGGGCATGACCGATGCCGTAACGGCGGCCAAGGCGGGCCTGGCCTCGATCGAGCATATGAGCGGAGTCGCCGAGGCCGCTTCGAAGGGTCCTTCCTCTCTGATCGCGGCTCATTACCGCGGCTTCTATCCTGGCTGGACCGCCTCCGAGCGCAGCTGGAGTGGGCTCGACTCTGCCGCGCTCGCGAGGGTGGCCCGGCAACTGGCTGAAGCCCAGGTTACCCTGATTCCGACTCTTGTCCTGCATGAGACCCTGAGCCGCTTGAGTGAGCCCGGACTCATGAGGGATCCGGCGTTGTCGGATGTGCCCGAGGAGCAGCGGCGAGAGTGGGATGTACGAGGCTTGATAGCCCGCGCCGGGTGGACAGAGGCGGACTTCGCTGCATTTCGCCAATCACGCCCGATGCAGGATCTCTTCCTTCGAGTGTTCGCCGCCGCAGGAGGACGCATAGCGGCAGGGACCGACGCATCCAACCAGATGCTGGTCCCCGGTTACAGCGAACACCGGGAGATGGAGCTCCTGGTGCGAGCCGGTCTGACGCCGCGCGAAGCCTTGCGTGCGGCGACACGCAACGCCGCGGTGCTGCTGGGCGTTGATTCTCTAGGGCTGATTGCTCCTGGGAAAGTCGCCGACCTGCTGGTGCTTTCCAAGGATCCATTGGCTGACATTCGTAATACGCGCGCGATCCATGCGGTGATGGCGCGCGGCCATCTCCTCGATGCGGACTCGATCCGCGCAGCGTGGTAGCTCATGCGATCACTTGACAGCGCTTCTCCAGCGGAAATGACCGGCCCGGACAGTGTGCGCGAAGGCATCGAACGGCTACGCATGTTCTTCGCCGAGGGAGAGAGCCGTCAGGCTATTCTCGCTCGCCAGGTGCTGGACCAACCCACGGACGAAGATGAATCGTTAGCCCGCAGGCTGGTGGACGACTTGCGGGCCGAGACCCGCATGGATGGAAGCATTGGCGGGGAGGTGGTCAGCACCATCTGGCGTGCCCACGAATTACTGGACCTGGGGTCAGCCGGCGATCACGCGGGGACAGTGCGCGTTCTGGGCTGGGTACTCGGGCTTCAAAACAAGCCAGGCGCATTCAGCGAAGGTTGCAGCCCGCCCCGCCATGCCCATCGTGCCTGCGAACATTTCATCTCCGGCTTCTTCTCCCCGGCGCCCGCGGAGCAACGCTTCGCGCCGGTAATGTTGCCCAATGGGAAGGTTTTTCGGGCCGAGCCGGCTGCGCGCTTTGCGGTGAGCTGTCTGGCGCTCCGTGCCGCGCTGCGGGGGCGGATGGAACGGCGGCCCTCGGTACAGCAACATTATCTCAGCCTGGTTCAACTGCAGGAGCAATGGGACGATTGGGACGGCTATTTCGCGCCCGATGCGATCGTTGCCGGCATTCACGCACTTGCGTTTGCGCCGGCCGAGCACCGCGACCTGCTGCCAAAGCTGGCCACGATGGTGGCCGCCCATCAGGCGGATGATGGTACCTGGCCCCAGGCCGACCTGTTCCAGGCCCTGGAAGCTTTGCATGCGCTGCACACACGGGAAGCGCACGGCGCGGTCCAGCGCGCTGTGCCTGCGCTGCTGGCCCGTCAGCGAATCGACGGGAGCTTCGGATCCACTGCCCAACAGGAACGAGCTCTCATCGCGCTGCGGGCGCTTGTCTGGGCGGAAGAGGGCATGTAG
>DATFFX010000366.1:0-5202 GCA_035249825.1 Gemmatimonadales bacterium
CTACCGACGCTTCCGGTTCCCAGCCGTACTAGTCACTATGCCATCCAGGAGCCTCAGAATGCCTCTTATCCGTGCTACGCTAGTGGAGAATGCGATTACCGCAGAGCAGAAACAGGAGCTTATCCGCCGCATCACTGACGCCGTGGTATCGGTCTACGGCGAGAACATGCGGCAGGTCACCTGGGTTCTGATTGACGAGATTAAGAGCGGCTTCTTCGGAGCGGCCGGGCATGGTTACACTACCGAAGAAATTCAGGCGCTCATGGCCGGCGAGCCAGCCTTAAAAGCCTAAGCTTGCCAACTCGCCCGCTCGATTAGCCCCGCTGACTTGGCGGGGAACGGGCCCCTTCACACCTCGCACCTCCGAACGCCATCGCGTCTCTACAAGCCTCATAGGAAGCCCAGTGACATAGATGCAGCGGCGCCACAAGGGGCGACGAGACACCTCGCCCTCAGTCGAGTGACTGGGCACGCAGCACCGCTGCCGGGTTCCCCACCTCCACCTCTATGACCCATCAGAGGATAGCACCTATCGTGCTTCGCGCCGGACCGAGCGTCGTGACTCAACTCACACGTGAGGTCCTAACTTTGCAGAGAGCCACATTCGTGCAGTAGCCTGCATGGAAACCATTTTTCATAGCGGACTTCGAGTCTGCCCGTAGATTTGCCTCCTGGAGCGGATAGCTGCGGATAACGGGCCTAATCTGATGCAGTAAACTGATGCAGCTAGGCACAGGTCTAGCTCTATTGCGAGGTTAGCCCCCGCGGCCACATGACTCAGAGTCTGCTCACCCGCCCCGACCGTCTGGCCGCACTCCGGCGAACGGCGCTCCTCGACACGCCTCCCGAGGAGGGGTTTGACCGACTCACCCGCATGGCAGCTCGCCTGCTCGGCACACCCGTCTCCCTCATCGCATTAGTCGCAGACGATCATCAGTTCTTCAAGAGCGCCGTGGGATTGCCCGAACCATGGGCCTCACATCGAGTTACCCCCATCTCGTTTTCCTTCTGCGGCCAGGTCGTCGCCACTGGTGAACCGCTGGTTCTCGAAGATGCCCGACGCCATCCGCTGCTCCGTCACAACCCCGCTATTCGAGAGCTGGGCTGGGTAGCCTATGCCGGAGTACCAGTGGTAACTCGGCAGGGCCATACGGTGGGAGCTTTGTGTGTTGTAGATAAGACGCCGCGACTCTGGTCGGAACGCGATATCGCCCTGCTGCAAGATTTGGCAGCCTCAGCGGTAACCGAGATCGAGTTGCGCCTCGAGATCGCCGAGCGTCGCCAGGCCCAACTCGGCCGCCGCGAGAGCGAGGAGCAGTTCCACAGCAGCTTCGAGGAGTCGGGTATTGGCCTCGCGCTCATCTCGGCCGACGGACGCTGGCTGCGGGTAAACCGCGCGGTGTGTGAACTACTGGACTGCAACCCTGACGACTTGCTCGGGCTTTCTGTCGAAGCCGTCACCCACCCGGACGACGTCGCGACCGGCCGGGAGGCCATGCGGCTGCTCCAGGCGGGCGAGTGCCGAACCTACACGATGGAGAAGCGTTACATCCGGCCGTCCGGCGTCGTTGTCTGGGCATTGGTGAACGTCTCGCTGGTTCCCGGCCCTGAAGGCGAGCCGGGCCATTTCATCGTTGGAATTCAGGACATCACTGACCGCAAGCTGTCGGAGATCACGCTCAGGGAAAATGAGGAGCGATACCGGTTGCTGGCACGCTCTGCGAAGGAGACGGTGTGGGACTGGGATCTGCTGACCGACCAGCTGAACTGGGACATCGGGACCGGCCCGCTGCTCGATTATCCAGCCTCTCACCTTGGTGAGACAGCGTCATGGTGGTACGACCGTATTCACGCCGCGGATCGTGAACGTGTCGTGGCCAGCATGGACGCTGCTATCAGCGGAGACATGGATGCCTGGACTGATGAATACCGCTACCGCCGAGCCGACGGCTCGTACGCAGTCATTCAGCACCGGGCGCACATCGCCCATGATGAAACGGGCAGGCCAGTGAGGGTGGTCAGCGCAGTGTCCGGCCTCTCCAACGCTCACAAGGCGGACCGGCAGCTTCAGCAGGTACTCGACGCCCTGCAGGTGGGTGTGTCGGTCATCGACAAGGAAGGTCGCATCGTAGTCGCGAATGCCTCCGACAAGCAGCTCTGGGGAGCGGGCGAGGGAGGCGCCGAGAGCCTTGCCGAGCACAAGGCCTGGTGGGCCGACACCGGGGAGCCTGTGCAGCCGGAGCAGTGGAGTGTTGCTCGAGCGATGCAGGGCGAGTTCTCCGCAAACGAAGAGCTGGTGATCGAGACTTCGGCAGGCGACCAGAAAACCATTCGCAAATCAGCCGCGCCTCTGATCGACGAGACCGGAGAGATCGTTGGGGCCGTAAGCGTGACCGAGGACGTCACGGAAACGAAGGCAGAGGAATTGGCGCGCGTCAGACGGGAAGCAGAGAGTCGTCGGACAGAGAAAATGGAGGCAATCGGCCGGCTGGCCGGAGGTATAGCCCACGATTTCAACAACCTGCTCACCGGCATTCTGAGCTACAGCGATCTGATCATGCAGGAGCTCCGTCCGGCCGATCCGATTTTGGCCGACGTCGAACAGATCAGAGATGCCGGCCAACGGGCGGCTGCTCTGACCCGGCAGCTACTCGCCTTCAGCCGACGCCAGCTGCTCCAGCCCCGGGCGGTGTCACTCAACAGCCTGGTGACGGACCTGGAGCCGATGCTTGGCCGCCTCGCGGGACCTAATGTCAGGCTGGAAGCCGAACTGGATCCCTCCCTGGGGCCGGTATGGGTCGATCCCGTAGGTATCGAGCAGGTGTTGGTCAATCTGGTCGTGAATGCCAGGGAGGCCATGCCCGACGGGGGGCAGATTCGAATCATCACCGCCAACTCCGCGGTCGAGGGTCCTCGAGATCAGCGCGAAGCCGGCACCGAGCCAACACAGTATGTCTCGCTCTGGGTGAGCGACACCGGCATCGGCATCGATCCTTCGATTCAGAGCCAGATTTTCGAACCGTTCTTCACCACCAAGAGTGGCAGCAGCAAACCCGGTCTCGGCTTATCGACGGTGTACGGAATTATCGAGCAGAGCGGAGGCACTATCACTGTAGACAGCGAACCTGGCCAGGGCGCCACCTTCGGCATTCACTTCCCACGGTACACCGGAGCTGAGCAGGCCGCGGCCACTGCCGTGCGCCCATCGAACCAGGCTGGTAAGCAGACTCTTCTTCTGGTCGAGGACGAACCACAAGTGCGTGAATCGGTTCGGCGTCTGCTGGAAGGGCATGGTTATCACGTCATCGAGGCCAGGGACTCGGAAGATGCCTTACGACTATTCGAGCAGGATCCCTTCAGCATAGATCTCGTCTTGACCGACGTGACCATGCCCGGAATCGGTGGGTACGAGCTGGTCCAGCAGCTCCGCGAGCGCCGCGCGGATCTGCGGGTGCTGTTCATGTCTGGCTATGCAGAGAAAGCGCTGGGAAGCAATGGCTCGGTAGGTAGAATCACAGGGTTCATCGAAAAGCCGTTCACGGCGAAGACACTGGTGCAGCGACTCCGGGAAGTACTGGAGAGGTGAGAAGTGAAAAGTGAGAAGTGAGAGGTGAGAAGTGAGAAGAAGGCAGTAGTGTCACCCTGAGCGTAGCGAAGGGGCCGGAACTCCCTTCTCACTTCTCACTTCTCACCTCTCACTTCTGACCAGACCGACCAAATCGGGCGGCGTCTCCAGCCAGTAATCCGGCGTTGCTGCCTCCAGGTCGCTCCGGCGAAATGGACCCCAGAGCGCTGCTGCGGTCAGCACTCCCGCCTGCCTTCCCGACAGCATGTCGTGTATGCTGTCTCCCACGTATACGGTGGCTGCCGGATCCGCTCCGAGCAGGGTCACCGCCTTCTGGACCGGCTCGGGATGCGGCTTTGGATTGGTGACTTCATCGGCGCAGACGAGCACGTCCATGAGCGCCTCGAGGCCCACCAGCTTGAGTCCCCTGAGTGCCCCTAAGCGGTTCTTGCTGGTGACCAGACCGGTTTGCAGGCCCGCGGCCTTGATCTCCCGCACGGCGTCGAGGACCCCGGGATAGACGGTCACCATCCGGTCATGGTGCTTCAGATTGTATTCCCGATATGTAGCGATCAGAGCCTCGATGGTTCCCATTTCATCCCGCCACTCAGCCAACTGCGCCGTAAGTGGTGTTCCCACGCCTCTCAGCCACTCGGCATCAGTGCGGGCGGGGAAGCCGTGCTGCGCCAGGGTATGGTGGTAGCTATCGAGGATCAGTCGGAGGGAGTCGATCAGGGTTCCGTCGAGATCGAACAGAACGGTACGTATCGTCGGCATCATGTGAAATTAGTGGGTCGTTGGCGGCTTGCGGAGCGGTCCGATGGCCCGTAATCTCCCTCGTAGTGCCAGGGAGGGAGCATGGAGGATATGGCGTCTGGCGTTGGGGGAGTGGAACAACCGACCTCCGCGTCCGTTGAGCCCAGGCTGGAAGCAGAAGAAGGAGGCCCGCCAACCAGGCCATCGCTGCGTGAAGCGAGGCTGAAGCCGGCGTTTGCCGACGAATACGTCGGGATTGAGCCCGGCGTCTGGCTGAGCGCGGCCCGACTCGCCGAGCAGCTCATTACCCGGCTGCTCCGCGAGGGAGTGGCCGACGAGGAGCTCCCCCAGAGGGTTCTGAATCCAGCTCACTTCGAGTTTCGAGGGGGAGAGGGCGCCGCTACCAGATCCGCCTTGACCCGCTGAACTTCCGGCTAAGGGCCAAACACGATCAACCCGGTTAGCCGCACCTCGATTCCGCCCCACTCCATCGAAGGCCCCGCTCTGCTCAACCCGCTCACGAGGCCCTGATCCGGCGCTTCGGCCAGGCTTTCGAGCAGCATCTCCTCACCGGCCGTGTGACCCCCTGCGACAAACCCCAGGGCGCGCTCCAACCCCAGGAGCCGGTTTTCCTGTCGCAACCGGGCGGCTTGGCGAATCAGCACACCGAGGCGTGCTACGATCGTTGCCTGGTGAGGAGCGGGATTCGGGGTAGACCATCTTCTCCCCCGGATGACCACAAGCCGTGTTCGAATGAACTGTGTGAGCAGTCCCATATACGTTCGCAATGCTTTGCTGTCCACCACCTCCTCGTGGGTGACGCTTGCTGCTGCCATCAAGCGCTCCGTCACGACATCCGGGTCCTCGGCCCACCCTCCGTT
>DATFFX010000367.1:0-11518 GCA_035249825.1 Gemmatimonadales bacterium
CACCAGCGCAGCGAGGTGACAGGTGTTGCTGGAGTTGTAGCCACCGACAACGACCATGACATCGAGAGGCTCCTGCAGCAACGTGAGCACGGCGTCCTGGCGTTCCTGGGTTGCGGAGCAGATGGTATCAAACGACCTGAAGTGCTGTGGAGCGGCGTCCGCTCCGTAGCGGCGAATCACGCTCTGGCGCACTTCCTCTGCGATGGCCAGCGACTCCCCCGACAGCATGGTCGTCTGATTCGCCAGCCCCACGCGGGTCAGATCCCGCTCGAAATCGAACCCGGGGGACACGGCCTGGCGAAACCTGGCTTCCAGAACAGGAAGGTTCCGCCGATGCTCGATGAAGTCGCAGATCATGCGAGCTTCAGCCATATCGAATACCACCAGGTAGCGGCCCGCGGGGTATTTCATTACCTGGCTGGCTGTTGCCTTGGTCTCTTCGTGATAGTGCTTTCCATGGATGATGGCGGTAAAGCCATCCCTGGCGTAGCTCTCGACCCGCTTCCACACGTTCAATACCGATCCGCACGTGGTATCGACGAGAACACAGCCTATCGCACGAAGACGCTCGAAGTCGCGGATGGTCACACCAAACGCGGGCATGATCACCACGTCTTCGGTCGTAACCGCGGAAAAGTCGAACTCCCCATCCTGGTGCTGGCCGAGGAGGGTGATGCCCATGTCCCGCAGCTTCTGGTTGACGTGGGGGTTGTGGATGATTTCGCCCACGAGAAAGAGCCGGCGCCCGGGAAACTTGGTACGGGTCTCGTACGCGTACTCGACTGCGCGATCGACCCCGTAGCAAAAACCGAACTCGCGGGCCAGGCGGAAGGTCAGCGAACCCACCTGGAGCCGATAGTCGTTGCTTCGTAGCGTTTCGACTATGGCGCTGTGGTAGTCGGAGGTGAGCCGGCCGGCGATCTCGGTCTTGAGGCCGAAGCCTTTGCGGAAGTACGTGTTCTCCATGCCCTCAATCTAGCTCCGGGTCGATCTCGGAGTCGGAGATCTCCGGATCGTAATCTGTGGAATCCGCCGGCGCTTCGGGTTTGCATCCGCGGGCCTGAGGAACGACAACCAGGTCACGAGCCTCGCCTATGAGGGTGAGCAGTTGGCCATTGACGACCGAGCGTACCGTAGCCTCGAAGGTGCCGGAGAGCTCGCCCGAGCTGGAGCTTTCCAGCACGACAGTGCCGCTGTCGCCCTGGTAACCCTGGATCGTCGTTGACGAGAACACTCGTAACGCAATGCTCGCTGCCGGGGGGACGGACTCGGCGCGCTCCGGCTGAACTACGCGGTAACTGTCAGTCTCGACGGTGTCCCGGGGGTACACCACCAGGGCGATGCCGGTGTCGCCATCTATGGCCCGGATCTCCAGACGCTGCCGCTCCCGGCACCACTCCGCTGTGGAGTGAGTAGCGATTTGGCCGGTATCAGCTCCGGTCCAGCGGGCCTCGAGCCAGCCGGTTTGGGCCGGGCGCTCGGGAGAATCGACGCAGGCCGCAAATGAGCAGATAGCAACCACCATCAGAGGGAGCCGTCTCACCGGGCCCCCTGAATCACGAGATCCAGACGCAGTTTGTCACCACGGTCCGGCGAAAGCGGTCGGCTTAGATCGAAGCGTATCAGGCCACTGAACAGGGAAAGACCTATCCCACCACCTACCAGCGCCGCGCTCGACAGCAGGTTGGAGAGGGTAGCGGCCTGGCCGGCATCGACAAAGAGCACCGGACGAACCCGGCCCCGAAAGAGCGTGAGATCGAGCTGAGTTGCCCAGAACACCGGGGCGCGCGTGGTACCATACTCAAAGCCCCGGACGGTGTTGAGACCGCCGAGGCGAAAGAGCGATTGAGGAGCAGTGGGCCGGGTGGCTGCGCCCGCCTTGATCCTTGCGGTGAGCCCGAGACCAGTACCGAAGCCTCTTCGTACATCGCCGTAAAGTCTGGCCGTGGTTTGGCCACTACCCGCAAGTGCATCTGCTGTGATAGTCCAGCGCGTGCGCCCGGAGCGTCGGACTTGGGCGCTAGCCTCGGCGAACGTACCCTCCAACACCGGCGGGTTCTGGGGGAAAAGGCCCGTACCCCCCAGGAAATCGTTCACCTCGGATCGAGCCACCCGCATGATGCTGCGCACGCGCTCGACCTGACCGGTCAGGACCACCTCCATCCCACCGGGTATCGTTCGCTCGAGCCTTGCCGCTGCCCCGCGCTCGAGGGCGTAATCGCCGTTGTCATGTCCGACAAGCAGGCCGTTCAAGCTGTTTCCCAAGGTGCGGCCGTGGGAGAATGGATCCAGATCTGCAATGTCCTGATAAGCCGAGAGCGAAAGCCGGCTCTCCGCTCCACTCCTGATAGCGGTAAGCCTGCCGGTGACTCTTTCGTCACTGAGTCCGTAGCGGACCGTCGTGTACACAACGACCGACGGTACGCCGGGTACGGGCAGTCGGGTACCGAGCCCCAAAGACAGACCCTGCACCCGGTTGTACTGGAGAAGGTCGGACAAACGTTCGAAGGCTATTCCGGGAGTGGCGCTGGTGTCGAGGGAGGTGTCGGACTGGGGGGACTGAAACGCGAATGTTACAACAATGTTCAGGAGGATTGCGCCCATTTACTCCGGCCGTCTCGATGAAGCCCATAGGCCTTCAGTCGCCGCCAGAGGGTGGTGCGGCTGATGCCGAGGGATCTGGCTGTTTCGGCGAGCTTCCAGTTGTGGGCGTCCAGCGTCTTGACGATAGCCTCTTTTTCGCGCGCCGCCAGCGTCGTCGCTCCCGCGACACCCGGAATGAACATAGCCTCCCCCAGCTCGAGACCACCCACCCTCAGCGGCCGGAGGCGTCCGCCGAGTGCGGCCAGGCGGGGCTGGAGATCAGGCGCACCCTCGAAGAGGTCCATTCCGGCCAAAGCCTCGCGGGCGGGTTGGTTGGTATAAAGCAGCCGCCCATCCGCGTCGAACACGACAACGCCTTCGCTGAAGCCGTCGAGCAAGGCTTTGGCGAGGGGTGAGAAGACAGAAGGCATAGAGTTGATGGGAAGGGTGTCTGGCATAGTCACGGTACGCGCTCTCAGGCCCGGTGGTTTCGAGTAGGTTCCATTATTCAAGACGCACATACGTGCCGCGGGTGCACAGCTAAGCCGCACTGGCCCACCTGGCTGCCTGATTCGGTCTCCGCTGCCGCCGGACTCAGATGCCCGGCAAGGTGAGCGTGTCACGAGTAACGGATGTTACGGACTCAGGTACAGCGACTCTACCGGTAAGGGCGCCGCCCCGGCTTCCCCCGCCGTCCCGGATGACCACCGCGGCCGCGGCGGCCGCGCCGCCCACGGTCGTGGTGGCCGGTGGGCTCCTCCGGTTCGGGAGGGGAGGGCCGCTTGAGTGCTGATTGGAGTGCGGAAATCGTGTCGGCCTGGATCGGCGGGTGATTTCCTCGCTGGACTGCAAAACGAAGCGGGCGGTCCAATGGAGGCAGCTCATCCTGACGCAGACGTCTGGCCTGGCCCTCACGTAACCGCACTCGCACCACACCTGCTCCCGCCTCCACTTCATAATCGAGTGGCACCGCGTCTCCCCGAAGATGTAACCGTGCCGGCAACGCCTCCAGCCGTTCTCTCGTCTCCTCATCAACCAACTCCCGGGTTTCGAGAACGACACGGGTGTGCATGAAGTCTTCCCAACTGGTCACGTCATCCAGCTGTCTTCGAATTCGGGCACGCACTTCCGCTGGCGCAATGCCGGCCAGCTCGCCACCCGAACGACGCCATAGCTCGTCGAGCTCAGCCAGAGTGCGGCGCAGGCGCTGTTGATCCGGGTGCATGGTCTCCCCGGCTACGAGCGCTCCCGCGATGGCGTCCCTGGCAGCGGGCCGCAGCGGATCCGGAATCTCCGAGTCGATCGCCTCGACGTCGATCTCGAGCTCGAACCCGAAGTAGCCTCGCCTGCGTTCGATCATCAGGCGTTGATGTTTGCGGGGTCCACCGAGTACGACTCGCGGAGCACCCAGGGTGGCGTACCGGCGCACCAGGTCGTAGGACAGCGTGGTGCCCTCGATGCCCGCCCGGGGAGTCCCGAAACGATCGGCGAAGAAGCGGAGTGATCCCGCGACCGCACCCCAGCTGCCTGCCACCGAGGTTTTCGAGACCCGGGCTTCCTGCCCATCGACGGTTCGTTCGTCAATCACCAGATCGAATGGCATGATACGGGCGACGAGATCGGCCCAGAGCCGCCGGAGCTCCTTCGACGCATAGGGCAGCTGCTTGGGCAGCGGCAGCTCGAGGGAGCGGTACACCGATGCTAGACCCAGCGCGGTGTCTTCGATGGCCTTGACCAGCACACCGCGGCGTTCGGCCCACTCGGCCAGTCCGGCCTCGTCGAACAGGTGCCGTGGGAGGCCGTAGATCTGACCCAGATAGCCATGCTGATTCACGGCCTCGGCAAACAGGTTGTACGCCGTGAGATGGTCGCTGCCGCTGACGATCACCCCATGAAGATCCCGTTCCTCGCGGGTCATGCGATGAAGTGAGTCGATGTTGGAGCACACGGCGACAATCGGCACCAGTTGATCGTCGGCGTGCACCAGAAGCTCCCCCCAGGCCCGCTCGACCGGCAAGGCTTCGACTTCCCGGCCGTAGCTGGTGAGTTTGCCTTCCTCCACCAGGCCCCGCCTCGTGAGCAGCTCGATGGACCTGCGGTAGGCGGTGCGGTCGAGCGGCACCGGCAGATCGAGGTCCCGGGCATCCACCCCGATGGCCGCACAGGTGATCGCCACACGCTCCGCGTCGCCAGCGAGCTGAAATTCTGGAGGCGTGGGCCGCAGGGCAGCAAATTCGAGATCACGATCACTGAGGATCGTCACCTCGCCTTTCGGCACCCGGCCGTGTACCCGGCCTGCCATCTGCAGAATTTCGTTCGCGCCCAGATGCAGCCGATGAAGCACGTTCCGGCCGCGGTCCACCACGTTCCCATAGCGGGCGTCATAGATCACCACCGTGTCCAGCCCGGGGACGTTGAGCGCCGACTGCCCCGCTGCAGTCATCGCCAGCAGAAACGGCCGCTCGACTTCGGCCTCCAGAAACGGCCGGATAACCCGTATTGGCTCTCCTCCATGGTAGAACGCCGCGTTCAGGCGGGGCCACTGCTCTCCCAGTCCAACCGCCAGCTTCTCGACCTCAGCCCGGGTGGGCACGAAGACCGCCACGCCCCGCTTTTCCTTTATCACGCGGCGGACGTAGCGCTCGTTGAGAAACTCTTCCGGCTGCTGGGGGAGCACCTCGACCTTGGCCTTGAGGGCGGGATCGAACACCTGGGTGGCAAGCACTTCTGAGCTGTTCAGGTACTCCGCGTAAAATGTGGGATCAACTGTGGCGCTCAGCCATATGAACCGGCTGCGGGCTCGCTTGCCGAGCGCGAGGCAAAGCTCCAGCTCGGCAGAGGTCTGGTGGATCTCGTCCACGATGATCGTATCGCGGGCAGTGATGAGATCGTCCTGAAACCACCGGCGCGCGATACCGGTGGTGACGATCACCACGTTCCAGCTTGGCGTTTCCGGGGTAGCCTCTCGCTCGCGATTGACCACGCCCACTTTGAGGGGCTCGCGCAATATCGACTCGGCAATCGGGCGTATGCCGAGCGTCTTGCCGGTACCCGTCCCCGCGACGATGCCAAACGCCTTGCCTTCAGTGGCCCACTGCCGCAGTTCATCGCCATGCTCGCGCTCCAGTACAGTGTCCACGTGAATACCAAGGGCCAGCTCGATGGTTTCACAGGCCGCACGCGTCGGGGCGATGACGATGATTCGTCCCTTTGGGTGGGGAGCGTGGCGATAAGCTTCAGGATCGGGAGGGAGATGGTGGTCGCGAGAGGGGTGCATGTGTAAAGGAAGGCGGGAAGGGGCGGAAGGTGAAGAGGCGGTAGATAGAGAGGCGGTCAGAAACAGGCCAGTAAAAACGGCGGAAGTGTACCTCGGGCTCTTCTTCCCGCCTCAGTACTTACCGCCTCTTTTCCTTCCGCCTCTTCACCTACCGCCTCTCTATCTACCGCCTCTTCACCTACCGCCTCAGTACCTACCGCCTCTCCACCTACCGCCCCTTAAAACCCCGGCTGAAACTCGAACTGCCACACCCACCCCTTATCCGGGCGGTCGAAGGGACGAACCAGATCGAGCTCTATGACCGCGAAGCCAAGCAGGTTAACCCGCAGCCCCGCACCGGCGCTGAACACCGGATCACGGGTGCCCGAGCCGAGTACGGACGGCTCGTTCACGGTGTCCCACGCCAGGCCGGCGTCGCCGAAGGCGATGAACTCTATGGGGAAGGCACCATAGTAGCCCGACCCGATGCCCAGGACACCGAAGAGCGGGAACCGAAGCTCCGCATTCGCCACGGCCATGCGGCTGCCCAGCAGCTGGTCGAAAACAGGGCAGGAATTGGGATCAGCCGGCGTTGGATCGCATTCGGAGCCGTCGAACGAGCCGTAGGTGTACCCGCGCACCAGGCCCGGATAGCCGAGAAACAGAGGCTGAAGCCGGGGGTCCTCACCATCGCGCGCGTAGCGGCCATAATGGAGCAGACGAGTGGCGAAGGTGAAGGGACGGACCGGCATGAAATACTTGCGGTAGTCGGCCAAGACCCCCACATAGCTCAGCGAGCCAATCGTCGGTGCCACCTCCAGACGATACCGCTGCCCCAGAATCGGGCTCGTTGCCCCGAAAAAGGAATTGTCATACACCAGCGCCGCACTGGCGACCCCCAAATTGAGGGCGTCGGGCGCAGGAAGGTCTTCCTCCTCGTCCAGGATCTCCTCACCGGTGGTCAGCGAAAACCCTCGCGTGTGTAACTCCCGGTCAAACGAGATATTGCTGTATCCAGCCTGGAGATCGAAACGTTGAACCTGGCTGAACGGGTATGAGACAAGGCCAGCTACGTCCCGATTAGTCTGGCGTACCAGAAGCTGTTGCTCGATGAACGTGGGCTCTCCATTGACGTCGGCTATCCCCTGCGCATAACCGCCGGTCAGGTACGGAACCTGTTGGACGACTCCGCCCCAGTTGAGGCGCCCGCTCAGATTCTGGTAGCCAACCTGGGCCGTGACATCCTTCAAACCGCCGTTGACCTGCAGCGCGGTGACCAAGTTGTGATTCCCCAGCATGTCACTGAAGTACAGCGCGGCTCCGCCACCGACGAAGGTTCCGAACTGGTTACTCCCCGCGATCAATGACGGTTGGCCGACGTAGGTAAGCGATATTCCGCCGCCATAGGGATGAACCGCGAACTCGGATGCGTCGGGCAGCCCGAGCTCGTAGTTGTTCAGCAGCTCGGCCAGGAGTGGATTTCGCCGATCGGCTGGCGGGAGCACCGCTGCCTGAAGCTGAGCTGACTGGGCCGCGAAGGGGCGGCCGGCAAGCACCTCGGCTGAGTCCACCGCATAAATCTCATAGCCGTTCGAGCGAAAGACGCTGTACACCAGGCGGCCGGACTGCTGAGCTACCGACAAGGCCGGACTGGTCTCGGTGATCCCGCTGACCCCCGTGTACAGGTCGGTGACCTGGCTGATGGGTCCGCCCGATGCGGCGACTCTGAAGATGTTGGAAATTCCATCGGGGTCCGCAATGAAGAACAGGCTCTCGCCATCGGGTGCCCATTGCGGGTTGATGTGCCGGGCGCCCTCCAAACCCGGCAATCGCGCAAGCTGCCGCGTGGTGAGATCGAGCAGTCCAATCGTGTAGGGGCCGATCTTGAGGAGCCCCAGGTCAGTGGTAAAGCGGTCGGTAGCAAATGCGAGTGTTCTGCCGTCCGGGGACCAGACCGGCTGAAGGTCGGCGTAGGCGTCATTCGTCAGGCGGGTCAGCTCCTCCCCCTCGAGCTCGTAGACGAAAAGATCGGACAGGCCACCCGTGAGACCCGCGAACGCAATGCGGCGTCCATCGGGCGACCAGCTCGGGTTGAATACCTCGTCCAGGGTGGGGAGGCGAATGTCACGCTCCTTCTCTCCACGCTCGACATCGTACAGCGTCAACACCGGATCGCCACCGGATATTCCGGCAAAGGCGAACCGTTTGCCGTCCGGGCTCCAGCTGCCCGCTGACTGGATGAACTGAAGGCTTTGGTAGTGAGGGTCGACGGCGGTCTTCGTGACTTGCCTGAGGACCTTTCCCGTGCGAGCATCGGCGAGGAAGAGATCGATGGAGAAGAGCTCCCGGTCCGAAAGGAACATCACCTGGGTACCGTCGGGACTCAGGGATGGGGCAATGTTGTAGCGCCCTACATCATCGCTGATTGCGATGAGGGGAGATCCGAAATTTTCCGGTGGGGCGGTGCCGCTCTTGAGCGGATCGAAGGCCGCATGGGTCTCCGCATGCCAGCGAGCCACGAGCGTGTCGGGATGGACTTTCAGCACCGCCGCTATACCCGCCACAACGTCCCGGCGCCGGCCCGCGCCCCGAAGCAGCTGGCCGATGACATGGTCGCCCCAATGTCCCGCGACCCAGGCCAGGAACGCATGGCCGTACCGATAGGGGAAGTAGCGTGGGTCTTCCAGTTGCCTGAATGACGGAAGGGTGTCGCGTCCGGTATCGGCTAGCGCGCCCCGCATCCACATCGCCGTCTGAGGAGCCACGGGACCGATCGAGAGGTACTCGGCCATTCCTTCGATGAACCACAGGGGGAGTTGACTGGCAGCCGGCAACGCTCCCAGGCTGGTTGGGCGTCCGTTCCCGGTAATGTCGTATTGAAACGCGTGGACCAGCTCATGCCCGATCACGTGATCGAGATCGCGCAGGGTACCGCCCGTCGGCAGCACGATCCGGCGCTTCAACGCCTCTGTAACACCCCCGGTCCCCTCGCCGAGGGTGCCTCCTACCGCATTGGTCTGCTGAAATTCGGGAGCGCTGGCATAGAGAATGAGAGGCTGTCGTCCTGAAAGCTCATGGTCCAGCACGCTGGATAACCGGGCGTACCAGCGTTCCGACAGACGGGCGGCATGCCCGGCGGCAACTGCTTCCGGAGGATAGAAATAGATATCGAAGTGGTCGGTCTTGAGTACTCGAAAATCGAAGCTCTCGTATTGCACCTTGTTACGGCCGAAGTACTGGGCGTCCAGCGGGGACGCCAGAACCGCCAAGGCGAGCGAAAGGATCCAGACAGCGCGGCCCTGGCCGCAACGGTGCAATGGCATGTATGCCTCCTTCCGAGAATGGTCTTCGGAGACACCGGACTGCAGTGACCTACAACACCAGAGACGTCGCTCTGCGGAACTCTGGTACGCACCGGCCGACGCAGCAAGCTCCCAGGACCCCACGAACTCGACTTGACACCCGGTAAGACGGGTTCCATACTAGGGTCCTCTACGTACGGCTTAGTACTCAGTACGCCGAGCTACCCGCCTTGCGGGACTGCGTGAAAGGGTGATCCGTTCCCTCACGTCGCTCCTGTTCCGAGATCACCGTACGCCAAGCGAGCAAACTATGTGGCGCGAGATTTTCTCCTTCTTCAACAAAACGGATACGGAGGCAGTTATGGCCGGGGAATTCATGATGGGCGAGTCGCTGGTCGGCGATGGCAACGAGGTTGCCCATATCGACCTGATTATCGGCCCTAAATCCGGACCCGCAGGTCTCGCGTTCACTTCGGCGATGTCGCACAACTCCGACGGGTTCTCGACTCTCCTCGCGGTGGTTACCCCCAACCTTCCCGCCAAGCCCGACACCCTTCTCTTCAACAAGGTCACTATCAAGGGCGCCAAGCAGGCGGTTCAGATGTTCGGTCCCGCCCAGGCGGCAGTTGCGCGAGCGGTCATGGACAGCGTGGCGGCCGGTGTCATCGACAAGAGCAAGGCCAACGACCTTTGCATCCTGGTTGGCGTGTTCATCCATTGGCAGGCGGAGAACGACAAGAAGATTTACGATTACAACTACCAGGCCACCAAGGAATCGATCGCCCGGGCGCTACAAGGCAAGCCGACGATCGACGAGGTCCTGCAGAAGTACAAGGCCGCGCGGCATCCGTTCGCGAGCGGCGCTGAGGGCTGATCGTACAGTCCCGCGCTTCCGAGATTCGACGAGGGGCGGCCCACAGGCAGGGCGGCCCCTCGTCTTTTATAGACTATCCCCCGGAGATGGTTTCACCGATGCGCAAGCTCCTGCTTCAACTCGACAGCTCCCGCCTACCAAGCGTCTTCGATCAGATCGTTGCCTATGATGCCGGCGCCGAGATCGTCCTGAGCTACGGTGGAATAACCGAGGGCGACGTTCGCGATCTCATTCACGGCTGCATCTTCACGCGCGGCCCCAAGGACCTGCACAACACGGCAGTCTGGATCGGCGGCAACAATATGTCCGCCGGTGAGCAACTCCTCGCGATGGCGCAGGATGCCCTCTTCGAACCATTCAGCGTCTCTCTGATGCTCGACTCGAACGGGTCCAACACGACCGCTGTGGCCGCGGTGGTGAAGATCGAGGAAGCGCTGGGGGATCTTCGCGGCAAGAAGATAGTGATACTCGCGGGCACCGGACCCGTGGGACAGCGCGCCGCGGGCCTCCTGGCGCGTGATGGCAGCCATGTCACGATCACGTCTCGCAAACCGGAGCAGGGTGAAAAGGCCCGCCAGTTCATCAGCGCCCGATTCGATGTTCAGGTTGAGGCCGTCACCCTCAATGATCCGTCCCAGCTACCCCGCGTGCTCGAGGGGGCCGAGGTTCTGCTGAACTCCGGACCGGCCGGCGTCCAGATGGTGCCCGAACCGGTGTGGAAGGCAACCAGGACACTCAAGATCGCGGTCGATCTGAACGCCGTTCCGCCGCTCGGGATTGAAGGCGTGGACGTGAATGACGCAGGGGTGAAGCGCAATGGAGTGCTGGCTTTCGGAGCCTTCGGGGTGGGCAACTTCAAGACCAAGCTGCACAAGGCATGCGTCGCCAGGCTGTTTACGCGGAACGATCTGGTACTCGACGCTGAGGCAATAGCCGACATTGCCCGCGAGCTGGTGAAACGAAAAAAGTCCTGATCCATGACCCGCGTGGTAGGGGTCGATCCCGGTACTCTGAGTATCGACGTGTGCGGGATGGTGGATGGGCAGCTTTACCTCGATCACAGCTGGCCCACCGCCGAGGCGCTTTCCGAGCCGGCAGCGTTCATCCAGCTCCTCACCACCTCGGGCCCGCCGGACCTCATCGTGGGTCCTTCCGGCTATGGGCTGCCGCTCCGCTTCGCCTCGGAAGCCACCAAGAGGGATCTCCGGTTGGCCTTTCTCGCGCCGGCGGACGAGACCGGCGGCATCGGTGGGCTTCGAGCGCTGGCCCGAATGCTCGGCTCCTCCGGACTGCCGGTCGTCTACGTCCCCGGCGTCATTCATCTGGACACGGTACCCGAGCATCGCAAACTGAATCGCGTCGATCTCGGCACTGCCGATAAACTGTGTGCCGCGGTACTCGGCATTCATGAGCAATGCAGGAGACGCAACCACGATTCCGAGGAGTCATCGTTCATTCTGCTGGAGCTGGGCGGCGCCTTCACGGCGGGTCTGGCGGTTGAGA
>DATFFX010000368.1:0-10420 GCA_035249825.1 Gemmatimonadales bacterium
GTGGGGCTTCCACTCGAGGTTCAGGCGTCGTGGCGGCCCGGCAGATGGGCAGGCCTCGCGCTCTACGGCTTCGCGAACTTCAACCAGACACGATCGTTCGCTGGCCTGACCCTGGCGCTACAATTGGGACGCATGCGCTAGCCGTCCTTCCTACTCCAACATCCACTGATGACAGACCTCAAGCTGGATTTGCTCCAGACGCTCAGCCTGGCCGCGCTGGTCTACTACGCCGGCATTCGGCTTCAGAAGCGAATCGGCTGGCTGGACCGGCTCAATATTCCAGCCGCGGTGGTGGGTGGGCTCCTCTTCACTCTGCTGGTGATGCTGCTCCGGCAACAGGGCGTGAGCGTTCAGCTCGACACGGCCCTGCAGCCGGTGCTGAGCGTGGCCTTCTTCACCTCGATAGGCATGGGCGCCAGCCTGGCCCTCCTGCGGAGGGGTGGCATCCAGGTGTTCATCTTTCTGGTGCTGGCCACGATCTTCTGCTTCGTACAGAACTTTCTCGGCCTGGCCATCGCGCTCGGCTTCGGGGAGAACCCGCTGCTCGGCGTCATGGCCGGCTCGGTGACGCTGGTGGGTGGTCCGGCTACCGGCTTGGCGTTCGCGCCATTGTTCGAGGAGGCGGGCCTGAGAGGAGCGGCCCCGCTGGCGCTGACAGCGGCGACGGCCGGAATCGTCTGCGGCGGACTGGTTGGCGGGCCGGTGGGGACCTCCCTGATCAAACGCTTCGGCCTGAAGTCACCCGAATCGAAGGCCAGCGCTGCTCGAGAGATCGAGTCCGAGATGACCGACGCACCGGACACTATTCTGGTGGAAGTGGATCGCGAGGACACCTCGCTCATGCGCAACATGGCCGTGCTCGCGCTCGCGATGGCCCTTGGCAGCCAGGTGAGCTCCTACATCGAGTCGTTGGGAATCACCATGCCCGGTTATATCGGAGCGATGCTCGTGGCCTCCGTGCTGCGGAATCTGGATGATGGAACCGGCTGGCTCAGAATAGACCAGCGCACCATGGAGTTCATGGGCAACCTCGCCCTGAACATTTTTCTGGTGGTTGCCCTCATGAGTCTCAAACTCTGGGAGCTGGCCGGGCTCGCGCTGCCACTGTTGGTGATTCTTGCGGCGCAGGTGCTCATCGTGGTGCTGTTCGCGCTCACCGTATCGTTCCGGATCATGGGGAAGGACTACGAGTCGGCGGTCATGGCCAGCGGATTCATCGGGTTCGTCCTGGGGACCACGGCCAATGCAGTCGCCAACATGCGGGCCCTGGTCACCCGGTTCGGGGCGGCTCCCCGCGCTTTCCTTATAGTGCCGCTGGTGGGGGCATTCTTCATCGACTTCACGAATGCGATCATCATCACGTTTTTCGTGAACTGGTTGAAGTGAAGCGAAATCCAATTCTCTCCTCAGTTCGCCATTCGGTCACCCGGACTCTGCCATGCGGGATCAGGACTTAGAGGCGGGCTTGCTCCTTGCGTGTGACGCCGCCATTTGCCCGATGAATTCATGGAGGCGCGACGATGTCCACTCGCCCGAGGCCAAGACCGAAGTACCAGCCAAGACCCCAGAGCAGACCGCTGCCCGATTTCGCTCTCGTGGCGCTTCGCTGGGCAGTGGCCTGGGCCATAACGGCACTGGTGGTGAGTGTCTTATCGCTCGTGCGCAGGACTCTCCCCTTCACGGACGCGAGTGCCAGCACGGATGGCGGAGTCGCTTTCGGTGTGCCGGTAATGATCGGTGCGGCGGTCGCGGCTGGGCTCGGTGTCGGCTTGATCTATACCGGTTTACTGGCGGTATCGGCCGGTTGGCGCGACTCGCTGGAGGGCGACGACTGGAAGACCAGACTGGGCCCCTACGTGCTCTGCGGTGCGGCTGCGGGTCTGATCGCGGGCTTCCTCGTCGGAGGGTTCACCGCTGCGCTCTTCTTCGCGGTGCCGGGGGGCTGCACCGCTGGGGTATTGACATGGATTGAAATCCGGAAAGGGGACGCGCCGCGCTCACAATCACTCGCCCGTCGCTAGTTGTCAGTTGGGTCGCCCGGTCGCCCACGCTCTCTGGGGATGAGGCGGCGTTCTCTGGTTTTCCGTCCTTCCCGCCCGCCCTTCCCGTTTGACATCGGACCGCCTCAGCCCCACCTTGGAAATCCAACCAAACTGAGGAGGTGGAGGCCATGAAGGTCTATGGCTCCAACGCCATAAGAAACGTCGCGTTCGTGGGGCACGGCGCCAGCGGTAAGACATCCCTGGTTGACGCGCTCGCCTTCGTTTCAGGCGCCAGCCGGCGCCACGGCTCGATCAAAGACGGCACCACGCCCACCGACTACTCCCCCGACGAGACCGATCGCAAGCACAGCATCAACCTCGGCCTGGCCTACGCCGAGTGGCTCGACACCAAGATCAACCTCATCGACACTCCGGGTTATCTCGACTACTTCGGCGAGGTCGTCAGCGGCCTGCACGCCGCCGATGCCGCCGTCGTCGTTCTCAGCGGTACGGGAGGAGTGGAGGTGGGCACTGAGAAAGTCTGGGAAGTCTGCGATCATCTGCATCTGCCCCGGGTCCTCTTCGTTTCATTGATGGACAAGGAGCACGCCGACTTCGAGCGGGTCTTCGAGGATGTGAAGGCCCATCTGTCACCTAAGGTAGTTCCGGTCGAGATCCCGGTCGGAGACGGGCACGACTTCCACGGGATCATCAATCTGTTCTCCGGGCACTGTCACTTCTATAAGAAGGGCACCAAGACCGGCGAGTACGAAGTCGTCCCCGTTCCACCCGAGTACGAGGCTCTCTTCAAACAGTATTCCGAGCAGCTGACCGAGGCGGTCGCCTCGACCGACGACGAGCTGATCGAGCGCTACCTCGGCGGCGAGGAGATTCCCCGGGAAGACTTCATTCGCGCGGTCAAGAAGGCAGTGATCGATGGCGAGATCGTCCCGCTGTTCTGCGGCAGTGGGGAGCTGACCTATGGCACCCGGACGCTGCTCAAGAAGATGGTGGAGCTGTTTCCCTCACCCGCCGAGGTGACGCCCCCAGTGGATGCGCCGTTGGTCGGCCGGGTCTTCAAGACACTATCCGAGTCTCATGTCGGCGACGTGACGCTGTTCAGGCTCTACACCGGCGAGGTCAGGAACGGGAGCGAAGTCTTCAATGCCGAGCACGAGACGATCGAGAAGCTGAACCATCTGTCGGTCCAGCAGGGCAAGGAACGCTTCGAGGTCGAGCGCCTCTCGGCAGGTGATATCGGCTCGGTCGCCAAGCTCAAGGACACCCACACGGGAGACACCTTCTGCTGGCGCGAGGTTCCCGTGCGGCTTTCCCCGATCCCGTTTCCCGATCCAGTCGCAACATCGGCAGTAGTGGTCAAGCAACGGGGAGAGGAGGACAAGCTGGCGGCCGGGCTCCACAAACTGCACGAGGAAGATCCGACCTTTCACTTCGAGTACAGCTCGGAGCTGGGGCAGACGCTCATTCATGGAATGGGCGAGCGTCACTTCGATACCATCCTGAATCGACTCGAGCGGAAGTTCGGCGTGCATGCGGAGTTGGCTCGCCCGCGGATTGCCTATCGCGAGACTCTAAAAGGAAAGGCCGAAGGCCAGGGCAAACACAAGAAGCAATCGGGGGGCCGGGGCCAGTACGGCGATTGTTGGATCAGAATCGCTCCCAGGCCGCGTGGCGCCGGCTACGAGTTCGTGAACCAGATTGTTGGTGGGGTGATCCCCGGAAAATACATCCCGGCTGTCGATAGAGGGGTTCAAGAGGCAGCAGTACGCGGGGTCATCGCCGGATATCCGCTGGTCGACTTCCGGGTCGAGTGCTTCGATGGTTCATATCACGATGTGGACTCCAACGAGATGTCATTCAAGATGGCCGGGATTCTCGCTTTCAGGAACGTGGCCCCGAAAGCGCGGCCGGTGGTGCTGGAGCCATTGATGGACATCGAGACCTGGGCGCCGGACGATGTGCTCGGAGATGTGATGGGTGATTTGAGCGCCCGGCGGGGTCACATTCTCGGTACTGAGCCCGACGGCCGTCTGACGAAGGTCCGGGCGATCGTCCCCGAAGCCGAGCTCTACAAGTATTCCACCACGCTGCACTCGATCACCCATGGACGCGGAACCCACAAGCAAAAGTTCCATGGCTATGCCGAAGCGCCTCCCGAGGTCGCTGCACGGGTTGCGGAGGAGAACCAGAAGGAGCAACTGCAGACGGCGTGAGCCGGTAACATGCCCTTCGCCTTGCGAACGGGCGGTGAAAGCGGGTGTCACCCCGAGCCCAGGGCGAGGGGGCTATGGTTCAGGTGACCTCCACATCTATGTATCGGCCCCCTCGCTTCCGCTCAGGGTGACAACACCAGGATGCCCAACGTCTCCTTCACTCCCAACATCCAGCGCCACGTCAGCTGCCCATCGGCCGCTGTCGCAGGCGCGACCGTAGGAGAGGCCCTCGAGGCTGTGTTCCGGGAGAATCCCCGCGCGCGGACGTACATCCTCGATGAGCAGGGGGCCGTCCGGCCCCACATGGTGGTGTTCGTGGACGGGAGGCAAGTGCAGGACCGGCGTACCCTGAGCGACCCGGTCACGGACCAGGCAGAGATTTATGTGGCCCAGGCACTCTCGGGTGGGTAGCCAGTGCCGAAAAAGGAGGAAGCGATAGAATGACCGATCGTTTCCTCGTCGCGACGCGGAAGGGTCTCTTCACCGTTCAGCGCGGTGAGCGGCGAATGTCGCCCTGGTCCATCACGGCCAAGGCGTTCATCGGCGACAACGTCTCCATGGTACTCACCGACCCCCGCGATGGCGCCCTCTGGGCAGCCCTCGATCATGGCCATTTCGGTGCCAAGCTGCACGTCTCGAGAGACGGCGGAACAACGTGGTCCGAGATGGTCGCCCCGGCATACCCACCGAAACCAGCCGACTATAAGGAGGTTGAGCCTGCCGGCGGGCGGCCGATCCCCTGGTCCGTCCTTCGGATCTGGTCACTCGAAGCGGGTGGTGAGGACGATCCCGGCGGATTGTGGTGCGGCACTCTTCCAGGTGGGCTCTTTCGCTCCACGGATGGTGGTGGCTCATGGGAATTGGTCCGCTCTTTGTGGGACCACCCCAAGCGTCGGGAGTGGTTCGGGGGTGGAGCTGAGTACCCGGGCATTCACTCGATCTGCGTAGATCCGACGAACAGCAGCCGAGTTACGATTGGGGTCTCGTGTGGCGGCGTATGGGTCACCGAAGACCGCGGCGTTAGCTGGACTTGTCGAGCGGAAGGGATGAGGGCGGCATACATGCCACCCGAACGCCAGTTCGACCCGTTCATCCAGGATCCGCACCGGGTAGTACAATGCCGCAGCAGTCCGGAATACTTGTGGGCAGCGCATCACAATGGTGTCTTTCGGACCACGAACGGGGCGAGGAGCTGGGTAGAAGTAAAACCCCAGCCCTCGAGCTTCGGCTTCGCCGTGGCGGTTCACCCGGGCAGGCCGGACACGGCGTGGCTGGTGCCGGCTGAGAGCGACGAGAGAAGGGTTCCATTCGAGGGACGCGTCGTAGTCTCCCGAACCCGGGATGGCGGGGAGAGCTTCACCGTCTTGAGCCGCGGACTCCCGCAGCGGCATGCCTACGATATCACCTATCGACACGCCCTGGATGTTGATGCGAGCGGTGAGCATCTCGCTTTCGGCAGCACCACGGGGAGTTTGTGGGTGTCGGTCGATCAGGGTGATACCTGGCAGACCGTAGCGGAGCATTTGCCGCCGGTCTATGCCGTGAGGTGGGTAAGACAGCGGGACAGCGGGGCAGCGGGGCAGTAAGAGCCAGATGTATGGACTTCTGGCCGACCTGGTCGTCGCGGCTCACTTCCTGTTTGTAGCCTTCGTAATATTGGGCGGACTGCTGGTGCTGCGGTGGCCCAGGATGGCTTACCTGCACATACCGGCAGCACTCTATGGAGCGGCGATCGAGTTCGCCGGCTGGACCTGCCCGCTCACTCCCCTGGAGAACTGGCTTCGACGCCAGGCAGGTGATAGTGGCTACTCGGGCGGATTCATCGAGAACTATATCCTGCCGCTACTCTATCCCTCCGCTCTGACCCGAAATATTCAGCTTCTGCTGGGCCTCTTCGTCATAGCCGTCAACCTGGCGATTTACGCCTATGTATTTCGCCGACGATCCCGGCCAAACTCCCATTAAACCACAAACACGGTCTTTCGTCCTTTCGTCTCTTCGTGTTTTCGTGCTGGGCATTCTAACCCTGTCCCGCTTACCCGCTTACCCGCTTACCCGCTGCCCTGTCGATGCGCGGCTGCCTCAACGGGGCCTCGAGCCCTCACTTTACAGCTCTTGCATCTGTGTGATTTAAGTACAGTAAACCGGCGCTCCAAAGTGCCAACCTGGCAGTGTGTACCCCCCTCTCTTAGCGCAAGAATTCGCTGCACAAATTCGTGACAGCCTCGCCCGCTCGAGGCATGCCGCTTGCACCTACACTGCTCCGAAATCCCAGTGTTCCGCGTACCGAACAGCGTCGTTCAGCCACTGTTCGGCGGCCGAGTCAGGTCGCGGTATCGTCGCATGTCGCTCACCCTCAAGCCGGAGTAGCCGAATTATGAAATGGGCTCGGAGATTCTTCCCGCTCGGTCTTGCGTTCGCACTCGCGGCCCTGGTGAGCTGTACGACCGCCGACGGGCCGACAGGAGTGCCGGCACCCCAGGAGACTCAGCAACCGTCTTACCTGCTTGGCGATTTGGTCGAGGGCGACGGGCTGCTGTCCGGCGATGGACTCGTGGGCGGTGTGGTCAACGGAACGGTCGGGACGGTGTTGGGTCTGACCGACCTGCTGGTTTGTTCGACTGATCCATACAGGGTCGAACGCAGGGCCATTGGCTCAGAGGGCGGCAAAATTACCGTCGGCCGGCATACCCTGGTCATTCCGCAGGGAGCACTGCGGAAGAGAACCACGATTACCGCCGAGCAGATACCCGGCCGGACCAACTCGCTGCGATTCAGCCCGGAAGGCCTGCGCTTCGAGAAGCCGGCCTCGCTGACGATGAGCTATCAGAACTGTCTGGTTGTTCTGGTGTCCAAGCACATCGTATACACCGACGAGAATTTGAAGATCCTTGAGGTGCTGCAGTCGCTCGACCTGTTCAAGAAGAAGACGGTCACTGCCCCGATCGATCACTTCTCCCGGTACGCCGTCGCGTACTGAGATCGTGAACTCAGACGACACCTCTCTCCCTGTAGCGCGGAGGGCCCAGCAGACCGGGCCCTCCCGCGCCGGGGATTTTTTACGTGATGCCCGGGCGCACGAACGCGCCGGCTGCATGGCCGAGGCACTGCAGTGCTACTCAGCCGCCATTGAGGTCGCGAAGCAGAACGGTGAGCCGGCTATCCTGGCCGAGTCGCTGCGGCGGCTGGCCGTGGTCCACCACCATCGTGACGAGCGGCCCCGCGCTCGAGAGCTGTGCGAGCAGAGCTATCGAACAGCTACGGATCTGGGTGACGTGGTACTCGCCGCCGAAGCCCTGAATACGCTGGCCGGGTTCGACTTCGAGAGCGGCGCAATGGAGGCAGCGCGGGAGAAGTTCTACCGTGCGCTGGAGCTGGGTGGCTCGAACGCGGAGCTGCGGGGGCGGACCGAGCAGAACCTGGGCATACTCGCGAACATTCAGGGAGCGCTGGTCGAAGCGCTGGTCCACTATCAGCGTTCTCTCCAGGCCTTCGAAAGCACTGATGATGAGCGCGGGTGTGCCATCGCCTACCATAACCTGGGGATGGTGAGCGCGGACCGCGAGCTCTGGGACGATGCGGACCGGTACTTCCGGCGCAGCTTCGAGATCGCCGAGAAAATGGGCGACATCCATCTTCAGGGACTCGGCCTCCTGAACCATTCCGAGGTGCATCTCGCCCGCCAGCGATACGACCAGGCCCGGCAGAACGCTGAAACCGCACTGGGGATCTTCGACCAGCTCGGGGCCAAGCTCGACAAGGCCGACGCATACAAGGTGATCGGCAGAGTGTATCGCGAGACTGGCCGTCATGCCCTGGCGGAATCGCGCCTCCGCTCAGCGGTAGAGCTGGCCGTGAGCACCGGATCGATCCTGAGCGAGGCCGAGGCCGACCGTGAACTGGCGCTGCTCTATCAAGCAATGGGCCGGAACCAGGAGGCGCTCCGGCTCCTGAACGCGGCCCACCGATTGTTTGGCCGGCTCGACGCACGGGTGGACCTGGTGGACGTCTCGACCAAGGTTCATCGCCTCGAGGACACCTATCTCGCAGTGGTACGGGACTGGGGCCAGTCGATCGAATCATCGGACAGCTACACCTACGGGCATTGTGAGCGGGTGGCAGAGTACGGAGTGGCTGTGGCGCGGGAGCTAGGCCTGGATGATGACCAACAGACGACTATTCGGATCGGCGCCTATTTGCACGACCTCGGCAAGGTGCGGGTGCCCCATGAGATCCTGAACAAGCCTGGCAAGCTCAGCGCTGAAGAGTTCAGGGTCATTCAGATGCACCCGGTATGGGGGCTCGAGCTCCTGGCCACGGTCGAGTTCCCCTGGGATATCAAGCCGATTATCCGCTGGCACCACGAGCGATATGATGGAACCGGCTACCCCGACAGGCTGTGTGGCGACGAGATCCCCATCAACGCACAGATCATCTGTATCGTGGATGTGTTCGATGCATTGACCACTACCCGCAGCTATCGTCCGGCGATGAGCCATGCAGAAGCGTTGGTGAAGATCGAGGAGTCCCGAGGCTGGTGGCGGGCTGATGTGTACCAGGCGTTCCTGCGGTCGGTGAAGCGGGTGGCGGAGGCCGCTTGAGGGAGTGTGGGGGTCGCCAGCCGCCGGATCCGGGGAACAAGCAAGCTCGTGAAGCAGATCCGTCGCGGAGCTTACCCTGAGTTAGTCGAAGGGCTCGGGATGAAGGCCGAACGACCGGCAACTGGCGACTGTCCCTTACGCCGTCTTCCGCTTCGGCCCCCTGGCCGCCCGTTTTCTGGGCTTCTTGAGCTTAATGACCCCAGCCTCCTCACGCGGCTGGCGGTACACGTAGCGCTCTCCGCGGAAGTTCTTCAGCACGACCTCATCCTCGTTCATGCTCTCGACGTACTCCGGCAGAATCGGAATCTTTCCGCCTCCACCGGGGGCGTCGATCACGAAGTAAGGGATGGCAAGACCGCTGGTCCAGCCCCGGAGCGCCCGCATGATCTCGATGCCGGTCTGCACCGATGTCCGGAAGTGCTCCGCTCCGGCCACCTGATCGGCCATATAGATGTAGTACGGCCTGACCCGAGCCATGAGCAGCCGGTGCATCAGCTCTATCATGACGTCAGGTGTGTCGTTCACGCCTCGAAGCAGTACGGTCTGGCAGCCGAGCGGGATGCCCGCGTCAGCCAGCATGCCCAGCGCTGCCACGGCTGCGGGCGTAAGCTCGTCGGGATGGTTGAAGTGGGTGTTGATGAAGAGCGGATGGAAGCGCTTCAGGAGGGCGCAGAGCTCTGGCGTTATCCGCTCCGGAAGGTGGCACGGGATCCGGCTGCCGATCCGGATGATCTGGATGTGCGGTATCGACCGCAGGCGGGTCAGGATGGCCTCGAGTCTCCTGTCGTTCAACAGGAGCGGATCACCCCCCGACATGATCACGTCCCGGATCTCGGTGTGCTCCTCCAGGTAGCGGAAGGCACTTTCGAACTGAGACATCGGGATCTTCTCCGGATCGCCTACCTTTCTCCGCCTGGTGCAAAAGCGGCAGTAGGTGGCGCAGACCGGAGAAACGAGAAAGAGGGCCCGGTCGGGATAGCGGTGAGTAATGTTCGGTACGGGGCTGTCGGCATCCTCGTTCAGCGAATCTACGATGCCATCCACCACGTCCAGCTCGTCGACCGTGGGAACGTATTGCCGCCAAATGGGATCATCGGGCGACTTGATGAGATCCACCATCGCTGGCGAGATCCGGAACTCGAAGTTGTCAGCCGCCTGCCTGAGGCGATCGAGATCCGGAAAGTTCTCCGGCCCGAACTTCAGAGCGAGCGCATCGAGTGAAGCGATCGAGTTTTTTCTCAGGACTTCTTGCCAGGTTTCCATTACCCCTCCATGCTGCGGCAGTCGGTTGTCACCCTGCGGACACGAAGTGTCCAAGGGGGCCGGAACTCCGTTCACCGTCCACTCTCTTCACGTACACCACCTGATCGTCGCCCGGCGCGTAGAAGTCGGGGATCGTGGCCGTGGCCTGATAGCCCCGGGCCTCATAGAAGCGGCGGGTCCCCTCATACTCTGGGCGACCAGCCGTCTCCACTACGATCAGCCGAGCCTGACCAGCCAGACGGCGCTCCATCTCCCTGATCAGGGCGGTGCCTACTCCGGAGCCCTGAATCATCGGGTCCACTGCCATCCAGTAGAGGTCGTAGGTGCCGAGCGTGCATGG
>DATFFX010000369.1:0-17332 GCA_035249825.1 Gemmatimonadales bacterium
ATGCTTCTTGACGAAGGCTACCGGATTCTGGAGTCGCCAGGCGGGTCGGAGGCGCTGCGGTTGCTGCAGCGTTCCTCCGGCCAGATCAACGGGGTCCTCACCGATGTGGCGATGCCTGGCCTGGGTGGCCGGCAGCTCGGAGAGACGATACTGCGTTGCTGGCCCGGCATCCGCGTGCTCTATATGTCGGGATATACTGCGAAACGCTTCGGAGACGAGTGGGCGCTGAATCCGGCCTCATTCTTCATTCAGAAGCCGTTCACAGCTGATCAGCTCAGGAACAAGATGCGTCAGGTCCTGGCAGACCCGATCATCCAGTGACGATGTTCAGTTTACTTCTGATTGCCTCTGCAGATCGAAGTGCCTGGCCAGTACGTAAGTGATCCTGTCAGTAACCTGGATCCAGAGTCCTTCCATTTCGTCGCGATACTCCCCCTCCTGCACCACCTGGTACCAGAGCGTCGGATCGATGTTGGGATAGAGCGGTACATACTCCGGCTTGACTCTGGCCTCCAGCGCGAGGCTGCCGCTGTTGGCGTCTGCCGCTGGACGGTGGCCCCGCGAAACCTTCCGGCGAATACCCTGGGGAGTTTGATCCGGCTCGGGCATCTGCCCCCAATTCTGATTTGAAGCAGCAATAGCCCTGACGAGAGTGGCCGCTATGGACGGTCTATACTACCTATCGGCGTGCAGCATTGGCAATCGCTACAGGATTTTCTTGCCAAATGCCGACTGCACCAGCTCCACGGCGAATATCGCCGAGGCGTTTTCCTGGTCCAGAATCGGATTCACTTCAACCATCTCCAGCGAAGTCATCACCCCTGCATCGGCAATCACCTCCATGATGAGGTGCGCCTCGCGGTAATCCAGGCCCCCTTTCACCGGAGTTCCGACACCCGGAGCCACGGCCGGGTCCACTGCGTCCAGATCGAAGCTCACGTGCACGTAGTCGGCTCCATCGGTCACCCGGGCCAGCGCCTTCTTCATGACCTCGTGCACCCCACGCCGGTCGATATCCGCCATCGTGTGGACCTGTACTCCACTCTCCTTCAGGCGGCTCTTCTCTCCGGCGTCGAGGCTGCGGATGCCGACCAGGGCGATGTTCTCCGCTCGAATCTTGGGAAAGACTCCACCGACTTCCGTCAGCTCCTTGACCCCGAAGCCCAGCAGAGTAGCCAGTGGCATTCCATGGATATTTCCTGAGGGCGAGGTTTGCGGTGTGTTGATATCGCCATGAGCGTCGATCCAGAGGAGGCCCAGCTTCTTTCCGGTGCGCCGGCACAGGGCTGCGATGCCGGAGACGGTGCCCACCGCGATGGAATGGTCTCCGCCGAGCACCAGGGGGAAATGGCCCCGCTCCATGATGTGCTCCACCTTCCGGGCGAGCTGAGCGGAGACGCGCGCGATCTCTCCCAGATAGCGGGCCCGCTCATCCCCGACTTTCAGCTCCTCCATATTCTTGATGACGAGGTCGCCACCATCGAGGACTTTGTGTCCCAACTCGCTCAGGCGCTCGGCCAGGCCCGCGATCCGAATAGCCGAGGGGCCCATATCCACTCCCCGGCGTCCAGATCCAAGATCCATTGGGACGCCCAGGACATGAATGTTCATGCACCGGACCCGGCCCGTGGCCGCCAGAGCACTCGCTGGAGCGGAACACGCCCGCGTGCATCGAGGCGCACTCCCTCCCGTTGCAGGAGCAGCTGCTGGACCAGCTCTCCACCGGGATCAGCTCGGAGGCTGATCCGCCCGGCTGCATTCACAACCCGGTGCCAGGGAACGCGAGTCCCCCGGGGAAGAGCGTGAAGTGCATACCCCACCTGCCGGGCGTGACCGGCCAATCCGGCGAGAGTGGCGACCTGCCCGTACGTCGCCACCCGTCCTTTGGGAATACGCCGCACCACGCTATAGATCTGTTGATAGCTCACCACGCGGCGGAATCAGGCCCGCCGCTTCATTCCAGCAGCGAGGAGAACGATCCCGGCGACAATAGCCAGGCCACCGGCCCAGGTCGGCACAGCCTTTTTCGATTCCACCGAGGCCTCTACGTCGCCTACCCTGAGCACCTCGTCACGAGAGGAGTAGCTCATCCCCCGGAAGACGATGAATGCACCAAGGACTATCAGGACGATCCCAATGAGGGCTTGCGGTCGCATGATCGGCTCCGATCCTTTAGGAGTGGGTTGAGCGGCTGCGGCGATGGTCGTCTCGGTCGCCGGCCTCGAGCCGGGGCCAGGCGGAAAACAGATAAAGGCTGACCGACAGCATCAGCAGACCGCCGATGATCGAACCCGGTCCGCCATAGTTCTCATAGCTGAAGGGCGCTCGTTGAGTGCCCTGAATGATGGTCAAGGCGCCGAAAACAACACCGCCCAGTCCCAGCAACGCGAGAATCCCGAAGAGCGCGCGCATGACTGCCTCATAAGTTGGGTGCTGCACCAGAAATCGGTACTCCGGAAAGGGGTTCAGCTTGGTTAGTGTAGCAGAGAACACCCCCCGTGGCGAGGCCTACTCCTGCAAAGCGCAGGAAAGGACGACTGAAACCGTGGCAGTGCCCGAGCCAACCGAGGTGGCGATCCGCTACCATCGAAGCGGTAACGCGCTGTGGGCAGTCGAGACCGGCCTGGCTTTCGTCATACCGGCATTGCTGTTATTCACCGGCTTTTCCAGTCACATGAGAGCCTTCGCTCAACGGCACGGTCGTCGCTGGTTACCCAGTCTGGTCCAGTACGCACTGCTCTTTACGCTTGTGATGGCGCTCCTGACCTTTCCACTCGCGTACTACGCTGGTTACGTCCGTCAGCACCAGTATGGCCTCTCGAATCAGAGCCTCGGCAGGTGGGCTGGAGAATGGCTCAAAGGCGTAGCCGTGAGCGGGGTCGGTCTCTCGCTGGTGCTGTGGATACCCTACCTGCTGCTCCGCAGGAGCCCCGGCCGATGGTGGCTGTACGCTGGACTCGCCAGCCTGCCGATCACCACGCTGCTCCTGGTGATCGCTCCCGTGTGGGTCGATCCGATCTTCAACCAGTTCGGGCCGCTGCAAGACAGGAAGCTGGAATCCCGAATACTCGCGCTGGCCGAGCGAGCGGGGATCGATGACAGTCGGGTTTATCAGGTGAACAAGAGCGCGGATACCCGGACGGTCAACGCCTATGTGACCGGGGTTGGTGGCACCAAGCGGATCGTCCTTTGGGATACACTTCTCCGCAAGCTGGAGCCGGACCAGATCCTGGTTGTGACTGCACACGAGATAGGACACTTCGTCCTCCGCCACACTCTGGCGGTCATCCTCGGCGCAGCACTTCTCACCACTGTGTCCCTCTATCTGGTGCATCGGGTCGGAAACCGGCTGATCACCCGGTTCTCCCGGTACTTTCGATTCGATCGGCTCCCGGATGTCGCCTCGTTCCCGTTGTTGCTGATGTTGGGGAACCTGGCGTCTCTCACCCTGACCCCGGCGGTGCTGGCATTCAGCCGGTACCAGGAAACCGAAGCCGACCGATTTGCTCTCGAGCTCACTCGAGACAATTGGGCGGCTGCCACTACCTTCGTGAAGCTCCAGGAGGAAAATCTGTTGGTGCCGCGTCCGAGCCGGCTGTACACGGTCTGGCGGGCGAGTCATCCATCCCTGGCCGACCGGGTGCAGTTCGCAAACCACTACTGCCCCTGGGAATCGGGCCGGCAGCTGCGTTATCAGCATCTCTTTCGGCCCGCAGACTGAAAGCATGTGTCGGTAGTCACGGCGCCGGGGCTACCTCGAACGCATATACCTCGGCAAGAACGCAGCACCTACCTCCGGAGGATTCCATGAAGGTCCAGAGCACCGTTCGTCCGCTGCTCCTCGCACTTCTTGTCATCTCCTGCGGCGGCCGGCAAGCAGTCGAGATCGACCCCAACACAGTACCGGTTCAGAACCGTTGGAATGGAACGGTGGCCAGTCCTCCTGAACTGGGAGGCATCGTGGCGATTCGGGGCAGCGGGTGGATGGGACCTCACGAGGAGGATACCGGTCGCACTCAGGCCCAGGTCAGCATCTCCAATGCGGTGCCGGGTGGTGAGCACCCCTGGCACGTGCACCGTGGGCGATGCGGTTCGGATCAGGGGATCTTCGGGCCGGCAGATGCGTACAAGCCGCTGAAGGTAGGAGGGAACGGTCGCGCCAGCTCGACCGCTGAGCTACCGGTACCATCGCCCAGGACCGGCCAGTTCTTCATCAACATTCACGCCTCGGCCCGGAACATGGCGACGATCGTGGCGTGCGGAAATCTGGCCCCGCCGTCGAGGTGAGGTGGTAGCTATCAGCTATTAGCTATTAGTCATGAGCTAGCCCCGAACCAGCAGTTACAGCTAGTGGCTAACCAGCTAATAGCTCATAGCTAACGACTAATAGCTAACAGCTAACGACTAATAGCTAACGGCTAACAGCTAACGACTAACAGCTAACGACTAACAGCTAACGTATCCGCCCGCGAGCCCCACTCGGTCCAGGCACCATCGTACACGGCGTTATTGAGGTGGCCAAGCAGATGAAGGCTGAGCACGAGCGCACACGCACTCGTGCCCGAGCCACACGTGGCCACGACCGGACGCGAGAGATCGATACCAGCTTGCGTCATCCGCCGGCGTAACTCGCCCGCCGGCAGCACCGTGCCATCCGCTTGCACCAGCTCGGTGAATGGCAGATTGAGACTGCCCGGCACATGGCCGGCCCGAACACCAGGCCGCGGCTCACCCTCTACTCCCGCGAATCGGCGGCGAGATCGCATGTCTACCAGCTGCTCCGCTTTCTTCTCGATATTGGCGCGGACCGCCGCGAGATCTCGTACGGCGGAGCGATCGAGCGTGGCGCTGAAGTGACCGCGCGGCAGGGAGACGATACCTTCATCCACCGAACGCCCTTCCCGACGCCACTTCCCAATGCCCCCATCCAGCACGGCTACCCGATCATGCCCGAAAGTGCGAAAGGTCCACCACACTCTGGCCGCGCTGAGATTTACGCCGGAGCCATCATAGACGACCAGCTCATCCGAGTCGTTCAGGCCCAGGGCCGACATGCGATCGGCGAATACGGTTTCGGAAGGCAGCATGTGCGGCAGAGATGATCCCGAATCACTGGAAGCATCGACATCGAAGAAGACGGCACCCGGAATGTGGCCTTCAGCGTACTCAGCGGCAGCGTTTCGCCCACTGCCCGGCAGATACCAGGAGCCATCAACGACCCGCAGTCCGGGTGCTCCAAGCCTGGCGGCGAGCCATTCGGTGGAAACGATTGGGGGAAGCGGAGGATTCAAGGAATCAGAAGCACCTTACCCATGGTTCGCCGGCTCTCGAGCTCCACATGGGCTTCCATAGCGTCCGACAGAGGGAATTCGCGTCCGATCAGCACTTTGAGCGAGCCGTCGGCAATCCAGCCAAGAACGGCGGAGGCGCGCGCCAGCAGATCGGCTGGAGTGGCCACATAGTGTGCCAGCGAAGGACGGGTAACATACAGCGATCCCTTCTGGCTGAGGATCTGCAGATCGACGGGCTCGAGCGCCCCGCTCGACTGGCCGAACAGCACCAGCATGCCGCGCGGCGCCAGGCAATTGAGGCTCTTGGCGAACGTAGTCCGCCCAACCGAGTCGTACACCACGTGGACGCCTGCCCCATTCGTCAAGCGCTTGGTCTCGACCTCGAAATCCTGCTGAGTGTACAGGATGACCTCGTCGGCTCCCGCAGACCGCGCCAGCTCGGCCTTCTCCTCCGTTGACACCGTACCGATGACTCGAGCTCCCCGGATGCGGGCAATCTGGCAAAGGAGCAGGCCCACACCGCCGGCAGCGGCGTGCACCAGGCAGGTGTGGGTGGAGTCGAGCGGAAAGGTCGAACACGCCAGGTAATGGGCCGTTAAGCCTTGCAGCATCACCGCAGCCCCGACGCGCGGGGACAATCCTTCTGGCATCACCAGCAGCCTGTCCGCGCGAGCGAGCGAAAGCTCCGCGTAGGAGCCGGCGAAGCTCTGGGAGGCAACCTGATCTCCCACCTTCACCTCGGAAACGCCTGGACCAATCTCGACGACTCTCCCGCCGGCTTCAGATCCTGGGGTAAACGGGAGCGGCACCTTGTAGAGGCCGGTACGGTGATAGACGTCGATGAAATTCACGCCGCTGGCGTGAACCTGCACCAGCGCCTGCCCCGGGCCTGGTACGGGCTGGTCCACCTGTTCGTAGCGTAGGACCTCGGGACCTCCGGTTTTGTGAACGCGGATGGCTTGCACGAGGGTTCCTGTGGGAAGTGGATGTAGACGATCAGCTGGCGTTTGAGTCCGGAGCAGTATGGCTCGTGGCGAAAACGGACCTGTCGATTGCGAGATCGGCTCCGTGGCCCACGATCACCGCGAGCGCTTCCCCGGTACGAGCCGCCCCATTCACAGTCAGGAGAATACCTCCACTTCGGAGGCTCTGCTCGAAGTGCTCCGCGTTGGGACGGGGCACACCCAACGCTGCAAGGATGTCGGTGAGGCCGTCTTTGCCCCAATCCGCACTCATTCCCGTGAGCGCCGACGCGAGCACCCCGCCGAGCAGGAGTGGACCAAGGCCGGGGATAAGAAGCGAGCCGAACAGTCCTACCAACCCGCCGGTGAGGCCGCCGTCTATATTTGGCGGCCGAGTGGAAGCTGCCACGGCTTCCGAACCAAGGCTCGGCTTCCCCCGGTCTTGCATCACGATGCCGATTTGCTCGCGGCTAAAGCCGGCCTGTCGAAGATCGCGAACTGCGGCCTCAGCCGCACGGGGAGTGAGGAACCCGCTGACGACTGTGAGGCCGGCAACCTCCTCCATCGGTGCAATGTGGTCGTGCTCGGGGGCAAACGTCATAGGCTCTCCCCTCCAATGGAGTCACTGCCCACAGGGCATCTTCGCAAGCTAAGGAGGGCTTCAGGGCTTATGGGTGAGCGTGCTCACATACGCTTCATGCGGCAGCAGCATCCCGGAGCAGGTCATCTGCGGGGGAGCGGGCGCGCCTGGTGTAGTGGTCGAAGTAGGCGCGGGCCTCTTCGATATCAGAGGGCTGGAAGTAGCTCGGACCGAGCCTCACGCAGCCGGCCAGGGCGAGCTCGAACAGCTCAGCCGCCGTGCGAGCAATGTTCCCGTCACGCATACCGAGCCGGCCGGCGCGCTCGAGCAGGTCCACATCGGGCAGAGGCAGCACCTCTGCCGCAGCCCGAAGGGCATTCTGGTCGTACAAGATCCCGGCAGTCAACACCAGTGGTGCCGCATACCACTCGGGAGCTATCGCATCGGGAGACCTGAGCTCCAGATGACCGCGCGGTCGCACCTCAGGGAACAGGGTGCTGAGATGATCCTGCCATTCCGTGGTGGTGGGGTCTCCTCGGGTCAGCCAGTCGCCAAAGGGCCTGTGTTCACCATCGAGTGTCGGCAACAGAAAGGCAGGGGCGGCGAGCGCGAAATCCAGGTACGCCTGAATTGGTGACCGTTGATCGTACGGTATACCGGTGCGCGACGGATCGACCCGGCGCCAGACATCTGCCCTCGTGCTCTGATAGCCGGTTCTCTCACCGGCATAGATAGGGGAGTTTGCGAAAATGGCCACGATGAAAGGCACCGCCGCGTTGAGAACCCGCCAGCGCAGCCAGGGCTCCTCATCGAAATCCAGGCTCACCTGAAAGGCGGCGGTTTGCCGCATCATGCGGGCTCCATCCACTCCTCGCCCTGCGAGATACGCCTCCATCCGCCGATAGCGCTCGGCTTGAATCAGCATGGGAGCCTGTTCCGCGGTGTTCAGTGGATCTATTCCGGCGGTCAGAAGATTTATCCCTTCGGATGTCGCCGCCGCGCGCAAAGGAGGGATGACCGAACGGAGCAGTTGCAGCAGGGCCCCACCCGATTGACAGGGCGGCGAGCTGTACTCGAGCTGGCCTCCCGGCTCAAATGTCAGGGTGCCGCCGCCAGGTAGCATGAAGCAGGGCGTTCCTTTGGCAGTGCGGCTCTCTGTCCAGCCCTCGCTGAGGCCATGACGCCGGAGAAACGGGAGAGTACAAAGAGAAGCGCCGGATTCGATGCCGCACCTCCGCCCGCTCAACGACTCGACTGGAATCAACTCGACCTCGGCTCCCAGCCGGCGAGAGGCACAAGAGCCCGTCGGCGGTGCCGCGAACACCCGCCGGATAAGGTCGGCCTCGAGTCCCGCCCGTGTCAGTGTGGTCACAAGGTGACCCCTACAACGAGAGCGAAGAGGGCCTGCGGGTCGGGTCTCCAAACCTCGAGGTGGAGCCCGGCCGATGCGAACAGCTCGGCCACGCTTTCGCGGTCGTGCTTGCAGCTGATCTCGGTGAGAATCGATTCGCTTTGGGCGAAGGGCACCTGGCCGATTCCGGGGATCGTCACCTGCTGGGCGATGCTGGATACCAGGTGCATCTCGATCCGATGGGTGATCGGCTCATAGACGGCGCGGTGCTCGAAGGTCTCTTCGTCGAAGTCGGCACCCAGCTCCTCATTCAGGACCAGAAGCATGTTCCGGTTGAACGCCGCGGTGATTCCTCGGGAGTCGTTGTAGGCGCGCTCGATGCGGCTCACGTCCTTGCGGAGGTCCACCCCGAGAAGGAGGCGGTCCTGCGGATCCATAGCAGCCCGCACTTTGCTCAGGAGCCTGATGGCGGCAGGGGGGTAGAAGTTCCCTATGGTGCCACCCAGGAACAGGTACATGGCCGGGTGAGGGAGACTGGGCGGACGCTCGAACTCTTCGGCTATATCCGCGATGACGGGCTCGACAGCCAGGCCAGGATATTCCCGGCGCAGCCGAGCCGCAGTCAGGTTGAGGAAGCTCGCGCTGACGTCGATCGGCACATAGAGCTCCGCCGTTCCTGCATCCCGCATGGCGGCGATGATAAGTCGGCTCTTTTCAGCGCTGCCTGCGCCAAGCTCGACCAGAGCCCTGGTGCCCAGCTGGGGGATGAGCTCCGGCATCCACGCTTCCAGAATCTTCCGCTCAGTCCGGGTCTGGTAATACTCCGGAAGCCTCGTGATCTCCTCGAAGAGCTCCGAGCCGCGGTGATCGTAGAAAAACTTCGGCGGCAGCTCCTTCTGCGGGGCGGACAGACCGGCGGCCACCTCTGCGAGCATTCTCGGGTTCGAGCCCAGGTAGGCCCGCGCCGCTGACTCATTCCAGTCGGGGCCCAGGGTACGGGGCCAGTGGCTCGCCGATAGCTCAGTCATCGCGGGCGCACCGGACGCCGCTGAAAATCTGACGACGAACTGGATAGTCCCAGTTGCGGAAGGTGTTGCGTATGGCACCCGGTCTCGTGGCCCACGATCCGCCACGGAGTACCTTGTACTCCGCACCGAAAAAAGCTTCGGAGTACTCCTGGTACGGAAAGCTTCGGAAGCCTGGATAGGGATCGAAATCACTCGATGTCCACTCCCAGACATCGCCGATCATGCCATAGCACCCCAGGGGGGAGATGTTTTGGGGATAGCTCCCCAGCGGTCTGGTCCCGAAAGACAATTGATCGACGTTGGCCAGCGCTTGGGAGGGCGCCTGTTCACCCCAGGGGTAGCTGAGCTTCCGGTTGCTCGATGGATCCCAGGAAGCTGCCACCTCCCATTCGAGCTCGGTTGGGAGCCGCTTTCCAGCGAAGTGGGCGAACGCCTCGGCCTCATAGTACGAGATGTGGCAGACTGGGTGCTGGAGCTGCAACGGCCCGGCACGGTTCATCGAGCGGCTATGCCAGCAGTCATCCTTTCGATACCAGTACAGCGGCGCCTCGGCTCCGGACTCGGCGATCCAGCTCCAGCCTGCTTCCGACCAGTGCTCTCGAGCCGAGTATCCGCCGGTCTCGACGAATAGCACAAAATCCCCGTTGGTCACGGGGTTCCGGTCGATCCAGAAAGGGGCTGGCTCGGCGATGTGCCGAGGCCGCTCGTTGTCATAAGCCGCCGCACGATCGTTCGTCCCGATGGGGACCACACCACCGGGAAACCGCACCATGCCTCCTCCCGCGGACGTCGCCAGGTTTCCGGGGCCGGGGTCGTCGAAGCGTGCTGCCGGCGAGTAGGGTTGTCCCTTCTTGAGCTGGAGGGTCTGCAGAATGGTCTCGTTGTGCTGGTACTCATGCTGCAGAACCATTCGGTATACATAGCCATCCCGAAGCAGCGGGTTCGAAAAATCCCAGTCCGCTTCGGCGAGCCGGGCCAGCACTCTGCCCCGAATCTCGTCCATGATCTCGCGGCAATCGTCCATACTCGGCAGCCGAAGCGAGCCGCGCTCGCGGCGCGGGTGCTCGAAGGGGTTGAATAGCCCCGGCATTTCGACGAATTCGATGGCCCCATCGAGGTTACGGGTGAGCCATAGCTCCTCGAAGTGCGCTATGTGCGCCAGATCCCAGATAATCGGGCTCATCAGAGGATCATGCTGGGCCCGAAGATCTTCGTCGGTGAGAGGCTGGATCAGGAGAAGGGTTCTGGCGCGTGCCTCGACGAGCTGGGAGGCTATGGCCGTGCGGTCTACCCCTGGAGCGACACCGATCGTGGTCATGGAACCTCCCCGTAGCCGGAGCCGGAAGCGGCTCCTGGAGTACATTTCTTTATCATATGGGGATTTTGGCCGGCCCGCGAGATACGGCGTGGGCTTGCCGGTTTAGTACTAACGCCGGAAATGAGTGGTAGGTTCCAAAAGACCGACTGCTCTCCCCGAGGGATAGCCAGCCGGGCTATAGTGTGCCACCTTCATGGAGATCCACAGGTCGAGCGCCAACATGCCGTCCCTTGAAACACTGATCCCGCGCTTTCAGGCGGCTGACCGGACCACCCGGCTCGAGACCCTCCTGGACTATTCCAAGAAGCTTCCTCCGCTCCCAGAGAGATATGAAGCCGAGAAGGAGCTGGGACACAACCGGGTTCACGAGTGTCAGACCCCGGTGTTCCTGTGGGTCGAAGTAGACGAGAATCGAGTGCACATTCACGCCGACGTACCGCGAGAGTCTCCCACAGTTCGCGGATTCATCTCCCTCCTGGCTCGGACCCTCGAGGGGGAGACTCCAGCCGCCGTGGCTCGCATCCCAAACGACCTGCTGGACCAGCTCGGCCTCAGCGAAACACTTGGCATGACTCGCACTCAGGGGCTCACGGCTATTCTGCACCGCATCAAACGCTCTGTAGAATCGGCGGCGACCTGATGCTTGGCGTGCTCGAGGTGGCGGGCCGGGGGAGTGGCTTTCTCCGCCGGCGCGAGGCGAGTTATCTCCCCTCGCAGGGAGACGTCCATGTCGGCGAGCGGCTGATCCGCCAGTACGGCCTGCGTACGGGAGACGAGATCGCCGGCTCCGTGAGAGGCCCGGCCAAAGGCAAGAGTGCCTCGCTCGAGACGATCACGAGCGTCCTGGGCAAATCACCCGACGTCCTGCGGCAGCGGCCCGAATTCGGCCGGCTGGGTGCGGTACACCCAAACGAACAGCTTCGGCTGGAATCCACCGGTACACCGGGACCGGCCGATTACACCAATCGAGTCATCGACCTCCTATGTCCGCTCGGCAAAGGCCAGCGGGCGCTCATCGTTGCTCCGGCAAAGGCCGGAAAGACGATGGTGCTGCAATCCATTGCCCAGGGTGTAAGCGCCAACTACCCAGGCGCGGACCTGTTCATCCTCCTGGTGGACGAGCGTCCCGAGGAAGTGTTCGAGATGGAGGCCGCGGGAGTAGGAGAGGTGATCGCCTCCAGTTTCGACAACCCAGCCCAACAACACGTCGCCGTTGCCGAGTTGACTCTGGAGCGGGCCCGGCGCAGAGTCGAAATGGGTGACGACGTGGTCCTGATCGTGGATTCCCTCACCCGGCTTGCGCGCGCCTATAACGCGGTCGAGAAGGGCACCGGGCGTACACTGTCCGGAGGTCTGGACGCCCAGTCGCTCGAGAAGCCCAAGCGGTTCCTTGGCAGCGCCCGCAGAATAGATCCCTCGCAGAGCGAGGGCTCCCTGACGATCATCGCGACTGCCCTGGTGGATACCGGCAGCAAGATGGATCAGGTGATCTTCGAGGAGTTCAAGGGTACCGGCAATAGTGAGCTGGTCTTGAGCCGGGAGCTGGCGGAGAGGCGCATCTTTCCAGCGATCGATCTGGTGGCCAGCGCAACCCGCCGAGAGGAGCTGCTGCTATCCGAGGAGCCCCTCGCAGCCGCTCGAGTGCTGCGCCAGAGAATAGCGGGGATGACTCCGATCAACGCAATGAACGACCTGCTGGTAGACCTCAAGCGCTACCCTACCAACGAAGCTCTCATTCGAGCATTGAACCAGACCTGATCAGTTCTGAACCGCCTTGGCAATCCCGGCCAGGCGGGCGTCCAGCTCGGCGCGCGGCATCCACCGGCCTCGCAGCATCACACCGGATTGTCTGGCGGTGTTCCGCACATCGGAAAGTGGATTGCCATCCAGCAGGATGAGGTCCGCGCGCTTCCCCACTGCAATGGTTCCGGTTCTCTGCAGGGTCCCGAAGAACTCAGCAACTTTCCGAGTGCCCGTTTCCAGTGCCTGGTAGGGAGTCAGACCCGCAGCCACCAGTGACTCGAGCTCCCGGTGGGTGGAGAAGCCCGGCACGTTGTAAATCTGAGGTGCGTCGGATCCAAGGAGCAGACCGGCTCCAGCGGCGTGCAGCGCCTTGATCAGTTGCCGGCGCACGCTCATGGTCCGGGCGGCGGATTCCGGTGTCGACCGAGTCTCCGCCATGAGAGAGCTCTTGATCTCGGCCCATTTTGATTTGGTCTCACGCGACACGTAACGCATTTCAGGGCGACGTTCGAGAGCTTCCACCGTCGTTCCCGGGACGAGATTCTCCATGAGCACCTGAGTAGGAACGTTCCAGACCCGCGCCTCTTTGGTGGACTGTACCAGCAGAGGGAGCTTCGAGGGATCCAGATGCTCCCCCAGATTGAGGCCAAAGAACTCCGAATCCTTGGGAGACACTGTCCCGGGCCCGACCAACGCCTCGACATACCCGTCCAGGTGGTCGATCGTATGGTAGCCCGCATCGAGCGCCCGCTCTAAACCAACCTCCAGCGGAACATGGCCCGCGAAACGGATCCCCACTCGCCGAGCTGTTGCTGCCAGTGTATCGAACACTTCAACTTCGATCCCGGGGTGGATCTTCAGGAAGTCGTACCCGGCCGCCTTTTGTTCGGTCACGATGCGGGCTGCGGCGCCCGGGGTCGGCACACTGTTTCCGTTGAGCGAAGGGCCGGAGGTATAGATCGTCGGGCTGATCAGCTCGTTACGAGCCGCGCGAGCCCGAAGATCGAGATGTTTCGGATGCCCCAGCATGCCACGGATGGTCGTGACTCCGCGGGAGACATACAGGAAGAGGGTATGCTCGATTACGCTGTCCGGCAGGTCACCGCTCGGAATGTGCGCATGCATTTCCGCCACGCCGGGCATCAAGAACTTGCCCCGGCCATCCACCCGACGGCTCCCGGCTGGAACCGTAACCCGGCTGCTGGGACCGATCCGCGAAATGCGGTCACCCCGCACCAGCACAGTCTGGCCGGCAAGCACTCGCTCGCGGTCCATGGGAATGACCGTCACATTCACGAACGCCACAACCGAATCCGGCGCCGGCACCGGCTCCGCACATAGAGCCAGGATCGGGAAGAGGATGAGTCTCATCACCGCTCGCTCATCCTGGCCGCAGATGCACGGTTTGCGCGCTCGAACTCCTTCATGAATCCCAGCAGTGCTTCCACTGCGGCTCCCGGGCATGCGTTGTAGATGCTGGCCCGCATGCCGCCGACCAGGCGGTGTCCCTTGAGGCCATCGAGTCCTCGCTTGGACGCTTCCTTCACGAACTTCTCCTCCAGCTCCTCGGTCGGGGCCCGAAAGCAGACGTTCATACGGGACCTGCTGTCCGGCTGTGCGGTGCCGCGAAAGAAATCGCTCTCGTCGAGGTAGTCGTACAGCGCCCGAGCTTTGGCCTCATTGCGCTCCGCCATCGCCGGGAGCCCACCCTGAGATTGAATCCACTTGAACACCTCACCCACGACATAGATCCCGAATGTCGGCGGCGTGTTGTAGAGAGATTTTTCCGCAGCGTGGGTACGGTATTGCAGCATCGTCGGCAGGGTCTTGGGTCCGCGCTCGATGAGATCGTCCCGAACAATTACCAGTACGACTCCCGACGGCCCCAGATTCTTCTGAGCTCCGGCGTAGATGAGCCCGTACTTTCGAACGTCTATCGGACGGCTGTACATGTCGCTCGACGTATCCGCGATCAAAGGAACCCCTGCAGGCACCTGAGGCTCCACCGGCCACTGAGTGCCATAGATGGTGTTGTTGGTGGTGAGATGGACGTACGCCGGCGCGGCAGAGTATCGAATCTCTTCGGCCTTGGGGATACGATCGAAGTTGGTGGCTTCGCTGGTAGCCGCCACATGCACCTGGCCGACCTGTTTGGCCTCCTTGATCGCCTTCTGTGACCACACGCCGGTAAGCAGGTAGTCCGCGATGCGATCGGCCGGCAGCAGATTCATCGGTGCCATCGAGAACTGAAGCGACGCGCCGCCCTGCAGAAACAGAACCCGATAGTTGTCGGGGATGCCCGCGAGGTCTCGGCAGGCCTGCTCGGCCTCGGCGATGACCCGGTCGAAGACTTTCCCGCGATGGCTGTGCTCCATGATTCCGATCCCACTGCCATCCGCATTCCAGATGGCCTCCTGGGCCTTTCGGAGCACCGGCTCGGGCAACACCGCGGGACCTGCGCTGAAGTTGTGAATACGGTCGGGCATAGGAGTCACATTCGGTTCGGGAAAAGCCTCTAGCCGGTTCGTCCATCCAACTGGCTCAGCTCCGCACTGATGATATCCGGATTTCCTTCACGGATCCGCTTTATTTCGCCGGCCTCGGGCTGCCCATCGAGATGAATTCGCGCCAAGGTGGCGTGGGCTCCATGATAGATGATGTTCTCCACTTCTTCGACATTGATCGACGCGTCGGCGAGCACTCCGAAAACATGAGCCAGGACGCCGGGGCGGTTTCGGTGCCGGATGGTAAGCACATGTGTCGCCGAGCTCCGGGCCAGACGGTTGACCGCGTTCGGCACTTCACCGCTGGCCTGAAACGACTGCACGATCCGGATTACCTCGTGTGCGATTGCGACCTGTGCCTGATCGGTGGATGCCCCAACGTGGTGAGTGCCATAAACTCCAGGACTCTGGACCACCGCATTCGAGAACTCGCCTGTTCCGGCGGCCGGCTCGCTTTGAAAGACGTCCAGTCCAGCCCGGATCCCTTTTTCATGCACTGCCTTCTGCAGCGCAGCCTCATCCACCACTGATCCCCGTGCCGTGTTGATCAAATAGGCACCCGGTTTCATGGCTGCCAGAAACTCGGCATTCACCAGATTCCTGGTCTCGGCGTTGGCTGCCACATTGATGGTCACCGCATCAGCATCCCGGGCCACCTCCAGCGGGGTTTGAGCGTAGGTGATGCCCAGTCGATCCGCCTCTTCGTGAGTAAGGCTTCGCGACCAGGCCACCACCCGCATGCCGAAGGCGCGAGCCCGCTGAGACACCTCACGGCCGATCTGGCCCAGGCCTACGATTCCCAGGGTACGGCCATAGAGGCCCCGAGCCTTGGAATAGGTCGCCTTGTTCCATTTGCCCTGGCGCAGCTCCGCCACCTGGTCAGGAATGCGGCGGTCGCACGCGAGCAGCAGGCCCAGGACCAGCTCGGCGACAGCAATCGAGTTCTTGCCCGGACAGTTGGAGACGAACACTCCCAGGTCTGATGCAGCTCCAACGTCGATTGTATCTATGCCTGCTCCCGCACGGATCACCAGTGTGAGCGCCGTACCGGCCCGCAGAGCATCGGCGTTCACTTTCTTGCTCCGTACGATCAGAATGTGAGGATCCACCTTCCGCATCAGCTCCGCAAGCGCTTCGGCTTTCACCTCGGGCTCGGATATGACCGTGCAACCCAGATCCTTGAGGCCATCGATGCCGACCTTCTCGAACTTGTCCGCCACTAAAACCTTCATCGGTGCTCCGGGAAGTGAAAATAGGCCAGTCGCCAGTCGCCAGTCGCCAGATGTCAGTCGTCAGACATCAGACGCATGATGCGGCCTCGTGACTGCGTTCCCCCTCAAGACTGGCGACTGACTTCTGACCACTGGCGTCTGGCGTCTGCCGTCTGGCATCTGGCGACTCCCTAAAACGTATGCACGAAGAGCCCGCTCCGCAGCTTGGGCTCAAACCAGGTGCTCTTCGGGGGCATGATGCACCCCGCATCGGCAACAGCCATCAACTGATCGACCGTCGTTGGATACAACGAAAAGGCGATCGCCATCTCGCCCGCGTTTACCCGCCTCTCGAGCTCCGCGGTTCCCCGGATGCCGCCCACGAAATCGATTCGTTTGTCGGTCCGCGGATCTCCGATCTCCAGAATAGGACCGAGTACGCGGTCCTGAAGCAGCGAGACATCCAGAGACCCGACCGGATCATCCTTGGGGATGCCGTGTTCCTCGAGCTGAACGCGATACCACTTGCCGGCGAAATAAGAGCAAAACGTGCCCGGCTGCGCCGGTCGAGGGTCATTGGCCTCGGAAACACGGCCGACTTCTTCGAGCGCCCTGAGCACGTTCGCTGCAGACCGGCCCGCGAGATCCCGCACCAGACGATTGTAGGGCAGGATGGTGAGCTGGTCGCTCGGGAAGAGCACCGCCAGAAACCAGTTGTACTCCTCGTCCCCATTGTGCTTCGGGTTGGCGGCGCGGCGCTCCTTGCCCGCGCGCCATGCGCTGGCTGAACGGTGGTGGCCATCGGCTACGTACGCATACGGAACCGCATCGAAGGCATCGATCCAGGGGCCGTTATCCGCAGAGCGCCAGACCGTATGACGAACCCCGTCCGGAGCCGTGAAGTCGTAGAGAGGAGTGGTTTGCAGCACCCGATCGGAGAGTAAGTCGATGTCACTCTGGGGCCGGTACGTCAGGAACACCGGTTCCGCGTGCGCCTCCAGCGTGAGCACATGGCGGGTACGGTCGTCCTCCTTGTCCTGGCGGGTTTTCTCATGCTTACGGATCACGTCGCGCTCGTAATCGTCTATATGGACACATCCCACCAGACCCGTCTGGGCCCGGCCGTTCATGACCTGGCGATAGAGATACAACGCTGGACGGCCGTCCCGAACGAGAACGCCTTGAGCGACAAAGGCATCGAGGGCTTCACGAGCCCGGCGGTAAATTCGCGCATCGTACTGATCTACATCCGCGGGGAGGTCGATGTCAGAGCGACCCACGTGGAGAAAGCTGTGGGGGTCGCCGCGGCCAAGGTCGATGGCTTCCTCCCGGCTGACGACGTCG